>CACYEJ010000086.1 GCA_902773395.1 uncultured Ruminococcus sp. | reverse complement strand
TTTATCAATTAAATAAGTATCAGGACTTTACACAATAATACTTGCTTTACCCGAATTTTAAATACTATCGGTGTTGGGTGAACAAAAGACTTATCAAACATGATACCGAAACTTTGTCAACCTACACATGTAATTTTCTGCAAATACTTGTCGTATTTTTTTGCTATAGATACCATGAATTTATATTTCTATTATTTCAATGCAATCGCACAAAATAATCCTACACGCCAAAAAAAATATACCAAAACAAAAAAAACTATAAAATCAAACAGAAGTATTGCGTTATCTAAGAAAAAACACATATTGTCCTTTCTTTCTTCCTTAATAAATATACTACATTTATGAGATTCTGTCAATAGTCAAATTTTAGATTTTCAAATAAATTGAAAGCAAATTATAGTTATATTCCCCAACAATGTAATTTTCAATATAGAACCAACATGCCACAACTATATTTGAATAAAAAACATGGATCATTTTTTCAAAAATAATCTGAAAAATACCATTCAGGTATTAAGTTTAACTAAAAACTCCAAAAAATACATAATAAGCTTTTAGCAACCACTATCCACAACTAAAAAAACATATAAATTCTAAACCAACATTTTATTGTTCTATTCCTGTACTATTCAAAATTATTGCTTTACTCAAAAAAGACTTGAGTTGTAAACAATGGTTATCATCAAACAATTAATCTCTAAGGCTACGTTTAGTGATAACTATAAAAGTAACTTTAAATTTGTAAAAATGGTTTGACCGACAAAAGCCTAAATTCAAAAACCATTTGTCATCATGCAAAAGTAAACTAGGATTTTTGACTATTATTTTAAATCATTTATTGTTCATTTTGCCACATGCTATTATAAAAAGGTACTTTTGTCAGTCTAACCAAATTTCAAATTTATCATTCTAATAACGACATAACATCTTCCGGTGTCATGCTCATTATATCGCCTTCGCCACTTACTGCTACATCAAATAAATCAGACTTTAATTGTTGTAAGATTCTAATTTTCTCCTCAATTGTATCTTTGCATATTAGCTTATAAACCTGGACGTTGTTTTTCTGACCAATTCTGTAAACACGATCTGATGCCTGGTTCTCCGCCGAAACGTTCCACCATGGATCATAATGTATTACTATATCAGCTCCAGTCAAATTCAATCCTGTTCCTCCGGCTTTAAGCGAAATCAAAAATACATTTACCTGATTTTCATTAAACTCATTCACAAGCTTTAATCTCTCACGAGCTTTTGTTTTACCTGTCAAAGTATAATAGCTTATTTCTTCTTTATCGAATCGTTCGGCTATTCTATCCAACATCGTGGTAAATTGCGAGAATAAAAGAATCTTATGCCCAGCCTCTATACAGTTTTTCACCAGCTCAATACACTGCTCTAACTTTGCACTTCCGCTGTTATAGTTGTCATAAACGAGTGATGGGTCACAACAAAGCTGTCTTAATCTTGTCAGCATAGCAAGAATTTTTATCTTATCAGTGCTGTCTAATCCCTTCAATTCGCCACGAATCTGAGCTGTATTTGCTGTGTAGATTTTCCTTTGCTCACTTTCCATTTCTGCATAAAGTATCGTTTCTGTTTTATCAGGCAACTCCGTCAGTACATCTTTTTTCAGTCTTCGTAAGATAAACGGCGTTGTAAGTCGGTGTAACGATTTTACTGCTGTTTCGTCTTTCTTCTTTACAATAGGGGTTTCGTAATTCTTTTTGAAATAAGTGTAATTATACAGATATCCAGGCATTACAAAATCAAAAATACTCCACAGCTCTGCAAGCGTATTTTCTACAGGCGTACCTGTCAAGGCAAAACGCAAATCACTTTTTATTGCTTTTACTGCCTTTGATGACTGAGTATTATGATTCTTTATATTCTGTGCCTCATCTATAAACTGTATGCCAAATGTTATATCTTCGTATTTATCAATATCTCGCAATACAGTCGAATACGAAGTTATAACCACGTCATATTGATCTATTTCTTCAAATAGCTTTTTCCTCTCAGTTGCCGTTCCATTCAGACACAAAGTACTTAACGTTGGAGCAAATTTTTTTATCTCATTCTCCCAGTTTAAAGTCAGCGATGAAGGACTGATAACCAAGCATTGCTTATGCTTCTCTGAGTTTTCTTTTGCACTAAGCATAAGTGCAATAGCTTGGATTGTCTTTCCAAGACCCATATCATCTGCAAGTATGCCTCCCAAATGATATTTGCTCAAAGTCTTAAACCACTCAAAGCCAGTCTTCTGATAATCACGCATAATATTACTCAAAGATTCCGGAACACTCTGCTCATCATCAAATTTCATCGAACTTTCAAAGGATTCTATCAAACGCTTAAAATCTCGGCTTCTCGATATTCTCATTGCCTCTAAATTGTTCTGCAAGCTATTCAAGTAAATCATTCTATACATTGGAACAGAAATATTATCTTTCAAGAACATCTTATCTGTAATATTAAGTTCCTTTGTGACTAAGCTAAGCTCGTCCATGCTTTCATTTATCATCGAGAACGAGCCGTCTTTAAAACGATGATACTTTTTGCCTACTCTATACGCTTGAAGCAACTCCAGCAGTTCTTCCTTTGTATAGCCGTCAGCAGTAAAATCAAGCTCCAACAATCCGCTTGATGTTTTTACACCCACACTCGGACGGACGTTCTGTCTTACTTTTATCCTTTTAAAACTGTCACTGACAAAAAGCTCCATAAGCTTTGTTAAAGCTGACATACCGTTTGATAAAAATTCAAATATATCATTCTCTGCCGTTATGACAAACGGGTGAACTTCATCTTCCTTATTAACCTCGAAATATTTAGTAACAGCATTCAAAGCTACCAATTCTCCGGGTTTGTCTGCATACATATTCTTAGTATTATCATAAAATGCCGGATATATTTTATCATCATACATATATTCGAGCCGTGCACATATCTCGTCGTCTGAATTCACATCAACATATAAACACGAATTCAACTGCGGTGGAATAATCTCCTCAGGAAGTTCACTGCTTTCTATATTTACATATTGCTCAATTTGTTTGATTACAGCATTGTAAAACGAAGGAATATCGCTCTTTCCTACATACAATGTTTTATCGGACGAAAATGTCTGCATTAACGGTCTTATTGCCAAAGTAAAATCCATATCGGCAATAAATAGTGTTTTTTGCACTTCCGAAATAAAATAGCCGTATGTGACCATTCCGAGGTAAATTAACGAATGCTTCAAATGAAAAGACATTCTTTTCTTACTGTCACTATTAAGCACAATATCAATAGACGGATTATCCTGCTTGACTTCATATACGCTGCCGTCAATGACAAGCGGTTCACCCTCAAAAATACTAAGAAATTTTTCGATATAATCCTCAGAAAGAATATAATTCTTCCGGTCGTATGACCGATTTCTCGGATCATAATAAATACTTGTGGCAAGCTCCAGAAGCCTCTTACTCTTGTCATCTATTGATTTATAATTATGGCAAAACTCAAAGTTCTTTCCATATCTTCTCGTATAATTATGTTCAAAATCATTCAACAAATTATACAAATCATTCACAACATATAATCTATCTCTTCCTATTTTGAGCTTAAAATAAATACGATTGTCATACAAAAAAAGTTCAGGGGCAATTCTGACATTTTCCTGTTCAAGCTCTTGTTCACTGTTGCTAACTGCAAGCTTTGTATAATTGTTTATGATCTGTGATATTTCAGCTGAACTTCCATTCGATATTTGTTCGTCAAAAATATCCTCAATATGAAGCAACACAGCATACATATGCTTGCAGTAATAAATACTCTCCTCAGCAAACGGACAAGTACATTTAAGATTAGAGATGTATCCCGAAGGATCTACTGAAACATTTACAGTATACTTATTTTTTCCGCTTCCATTTACTACAGCTATAAAATCGCCGGAATCATTTTTTTTCAAAGATTTTACTCTTCGATTATTATAATAATCCGTACCACTGTTTCTTATATTAAAGTAGAACGAACTTTTGTAATTTTTAATATTCATGTGCATCCTCATAACATTATAAATTCGACAGATTGTTTCTAATTTATTAATTATTATATCACAGATAAAAAACTAAATCAACAAAAAAAGAGCCGATGAAACAAAAAAAGCTTCATCGACCCTTCACAGTTAAACGATAATTTAGTGCCAAAAATTATTCTGCAGTTTCTTTGGTCTTTGCCTTAGACAAAACCATGTTAATGCCTTCGTTCACCCTATTATAATCATTGGTGATAGATTCAAGATAATCTCTGCCCTTTGGCTCAAGATGATAATACTTACGCAATCTTTTGCCAACAATTTCCATTCTGTCGGAAATAACACCTTTTTCGATCAAGCGATAAAGAGTCGGATAGAGAGAGCCCTCCGGCATTACAAATCTCTCGTCACTTCTAACTTTCAATTCCTGTGCAATCTGATAGCCATACATATCCTCGTCCTGCAAGAGATAGAGAATAAGCAACTCAGATGTGCTTTTTTTCATACTTTCTGAAATACCCATAGTTTTTTTCTTCCTTTGTAAAGAATGTACATTAAATTATATCAATAATCCGAGTAACCACAATAGATCTCACGCACCGAGAAATCGACTCCAGGCACTAAAAAGTCGCTATAACCAACGTGATAAACCACTGTAAACAGGCTTTACTGATGTACAAACCAGAAGCCTTAAATAACTCGAAACAGATACCAAGACTTATTCTTATTATTCATTATACAATAAAACAAGAAGAATGTCAACATAAATACTATATCTATATTATAAAATACCAATTAGAATATTTTTACAATTCCTACTGTTAGGTAACATTTTGTTACATTTTTCGCTCTGTTCACAAAAAATTTACAATTATTCTTCTAAAAAGTAATAATACCCAAATGTTCGAATAATATTTTCAATCCAATCCCAATCAATAATACTCCGCCAAATACGCCTGCTTTTTGCTCGAATCTGCTTCCGAAGCGTACACCAACCCACACTCCAAACAGTGTTATTACAAACGTAACAATACCTATTATAGCACTCGACAATACGATACTGCCGTTTAAAAAGGCAATAGTAAGCCCCACAGCAAGGGCATCTATGCTTGTAGCAACAGCTAACAGTAAAAGCTCTCTGTAGTCAGGCTTTACACCAACATAGATTTCTCTGCCCTCGTCATTTAAAGAATCTTTTACCATTTTAACGCCAATAAAACAAAGCATTATAAATGCAATCCAATGGTCAATTCTGACAATATACATTTGAAACTGAGTTCCAAGAAACCAGCCTATACACGGCATCAACGCCTGAAATCCGCCAAAGAACAACGCAATTGTCAGCGAATAAGGAATATTTATTCTCTTCATTCCCAAGCCCTTGCAGATTGAAACAGCAAAGGCATCCATAGAAAGTCCAATAGCAACAAGCATCAGCTCCACTGCACCCATATCAAAACTCCTCAATCTTAAATTCACTTGATAATAAATATAATCAATATTTATTCAGCGTCACACAAATATATGATTGAGAAGCATTATATTCTGTATTAAGAAAAACTTATTTCTATAACAACATCATCTATAACAACAAAATTTAACGTTTTTATTCCGTAGGTGTAAGTATACCCATAATCTGCATCACCGAAGGCTTTGAGCAAATCTTCCGAAGTAGAGCCAACTCTAATATCCTTAGAAATCGAATAGTTTGATGAAGTGATAGTAATATTAGTGATATATTCCTCTTCACCACTTATTGCCGTTTTGATTGTACACTCATTGTATGAATATAATTTACCTTCGCCAAACGGCTCCTCAGTATTAAAACCGCCAAGTATATTATCGGCTGTTTCAAAATTCTGACCCACACTTAGCAATCCGCCGCTAACAGGAAAATACATATCAGATTCGTCCAGAGTACCTTTTTCTATTTCAGAATCTGTATCAACAACAGTGTTTGTATCAGTATTTTCAAGATCAGAATTATACCATTCAGTATCTGTACTTGAATCTGTACTCACATCGCTGTTTGAATAGGTGTCGCTGTCAGAACTAATTGAACTGCTCGAATTCGCCTTGCTTGTGCTTGATTTACTTGAAGTCAATCTGGTCACTCTTCCAGTGCTTGATGAGGTTGCAGAAGTCCTCGAACTAGCAGTTGTGCTGCTGGCAGCTTTAGAACTATTTGAAGCATTTTTGGAGGAAGAATTGCTTGATGTAATTCTCACCCTTCTGCCCGTGGTGCTTTCCTCTTTGCTTTCTTCCTTGCTTTCTTGTGAATCCTCGTTATCCTTGCTCACATCTTCTGATTTTGAGTCATCTTCAGAAACTCCTTCTTCGTCATTCTCTTCGGAACCCTCCTCGTCATTGTCATCATAAAGAACACGGGAGTAATCTTCGTTTCCATATTCATTGCTCTTATTGCCGCAAGCCGTAAGTGAAGAAACAACTAATAATGCAGCCATAACAATTAGAATTGTTCTTTTCATAATTAATTACACCTTTCATTTTCTTTTGAAGATTGTAAACTTACTATCTATTCAATTGAAATTTAATCCGCTCAATTCCATACTGAGCAGAGAATCTATCTGTAATTTTAGTATAAATTCTTGTTTTTGTCAATATCTCAATTTACCCACAAACGATTAGAAGCTGTGATTGTTTTTATATATTATTATTCTGCTGCAATTCTATCTAACATATTTTAAAATGCAAGGCGGACATCTGCACTAGATATCCGCCCCAATATTTATTAAAATGTCATCATATTTAAGAATATGCTTTTACATTTAAAAGTTCTTCAGCTCTAGCTACCTCTTCATCAGTTGGTGCAACAGCATCGTTTAGCTGATAGTCTATTCCCAGCTTTTCCCACTTTGGAATGCCCAAAGCATGATAAGGAAGAATTTCAACCTTTTCCACCGTTTTCAAAGTAGAGATATACTCAGCCATAGCCTTTAAATCCTCTTCTCCATCAGTAAGTCCCGGAACAAGAACATGTCTTATCCACATTGATTTACCGTGGTCTGAAAGCCAGCGTGCCATTTCTTTGATGTTATCATTGCCCTTGCCTGTTAGTGCCTTGTGTTTTTCGTCCGTCCATTCCTTAAAATCGAGAATAACCAGATCGGTATATTTCATAAGCTCTTCAAATTTTGCAAGCCACTGCTCATTAGTACTGAACGGCTGACCTGCTGTATCTATTGCTGTATGAACCTTTTTGGTTTTTGCAATTTTAAAGAACTCCGTTACGAAATCAATCTGGAGCAAAGGCTCACCGCCGCTTACTGTAATGCCTCCGTTATCTTTCCAATACTGCTTATAACGGTACACCTTATCAAAAAGCTTTGGTGCAGTCCACAAAGTACCGCTGTTGCCTGCCCATGTTTCAGGATTATGGCAATACTTACATCTCAGGGCACACCCCTGTAAAAACACCACATATCTGACACCGGGACCGTCCACAAGCCCGAAGCTTTCGAGCGAGTGGACATTTCCCTTTATTGAATTCTGATCGTAATTATAAGACATACTATCAATTATCTGTACTTATGGCAAGTACGTGCAATTACATCGAGCTGCTGCTTCTTTGTAAGGCTGATGAACTTAACTGCATAACCCGATACACGGATTGTAAAGTTAGCATACTCTTCCTTCTCAGGATGCTCCATGCAGTCGATAAGCTTCTCAGTACCGAATACGTTTACATTGAGGTGATGTGCACCCTGGTTAAAGTAACCGTCCATTACCTGTACAAGGTTATCAACTCTCTCTGCCTCTTCGTGACCGAGAGCATCAGGGCTGATTGTCTGAGTATTGGAGATACCGTCAAGAGCCCAAGTGTAAGGAAGCTTAGCAACAGAGTTAAGTGATGAAAGAAGACCGCTCTGCTCAGCACCGTAGCTCGGATTTGCACCAGGAGCAAACGGAGCGCCTGCTTTACGTCCATCAGGTGTAGCACCTGTAGCCTCACCATAAACAACGTTAGATGTGATTGTGAGGATAGATGTTGTAGGCTCAGAATCACGATATGTGTGATGTGTCTTAACCATATCAATGAATGTCTTGAGGAGCCATACAGCCATCTCGTCTGCACGGTCATCGTCATTACCGTAACGTGGGAAGTCACCCTCTGTTTCGTAATCAATAACGATACCCTGCTCATTACGGATTGTCTTTACCTTAGCGTACTTGATAGCACAAAGTGAGTCTACAACGTGTGAGAAGCCAGCGATACCTGTTGCGAATGTACGGCGAACATCAGTATCAATCAAAGCCATCTCAGCTGCTTCATAGTAATACTTATCGTGCATATAGTGGATAAGGTTGAGCACGTTTACGTACATACCAGCAAGCCACTTCATCATGTCGAGATACTTCTCAATAACCTCATCATAGTCGAGGTACTCGGAAGTAATCGGAGCATACTTAGGACCAACCTGCTCAAGCTCTTTCTCGTCAACACCGCCGTTGATAGCGTAAAGCAAGCACTTAGCAAGGTTAGCACGAGCACCGAAGAACTGA
>CACYEJ010000085.1 GCA_902773395.1 uncultured Ruminococcus sp. | reverse complement strand
TATATCACAACGCCGATTTATTATCCGTCGGGAAATCCGCATATTGGACATTGCTACACAACGGTTGCCTGCGATTCGATAGCACGTTACAAGCGTATGCAGGGCTATGACGTTATGTTCCTTACAGGTACAGACGAGCATGGATTGAAAATCGAGCAGAAAGCTAAGGAGCAGGGCATTACTCCAAAGCAGTATGTAGACGGTATTGTAGAGATATTTAAAAAGCTCTGGAAATATATGAATGTCGATTACGATAGATATATCAGAACAACTGATGATTATCACATCGAATCTGTTCAGAAAATATTCAAAACTCTGTACGACAAGGGTTATATTTACAAGGGCGAGTATAAAGGTAATTATTGTATGCCGTGTGAGAGCTTCTGGACGGACAGTCAGCTTGTTGAGGGAAAATGTCCGGAGTGCGGCCGTGAGGTCAAGGAAGCAAAGGAAGAGGCTTACTTCTTCAAAATGTCCCCATTTGCGGAAAGACTGGAAAAGCTGCTCACCGAAACCGACTATTTGCAGCCAAAAACACGAGCTACCGAGCTTGTTAATAATTTCATCAAGCCCGGCTTGGAGGATTTGTGTGTTTCGAGAACTACTTTCAAATGGGGTATTCCGGTACCGTTTGACGAGGGTCACGTTGTGTATGTATGGGTGGACGCTCTGTCTAACTATATCAGTGCGTTGGGCTATGATAACGAGCAGTACAGCGACTATGACAAGTTCTGGCCGGCTGATGTTCATATGGTTGCAAAGGATATTATGAGATTCCACGCTATTACATGGCCGGCTCTTCTTATGGCTCTTGATTTGCCGTTGCCTAAGCACCTTGCCGTGCATGGCTGGATTACATTTAACGGTCAGAAAATGAGTAAATCGCTGGGTAATGTTGTTGATCCGTTTGTTCTCGGCGAGCGTTACGGCGCGGATTCTATCCGTTATCATATTCTCAGAGAAATGGCGCTCGGTTCGGACAGCTCTTTCTCCAACGAAATTATGATTAACAGAATTAACACCGATCTTGCAAACGGTTTGGGTAATCTTGTTTCGAGAACTGTTGCAATGGTAATCAAATATTTTGGCGGTACTCTGCCTGAGGAGAAACAGTCCGGCGAATTTGACGATGAGTTGATTGCAGCCGCAGTTTCGCTTCGTGAAAAGGTTGACTGCTTTATTGACCAGACGCAAATCAATAATGCGCTTGCGGAGATATTTAAGGTTGTATCTCGCGCAAACAAGTATATTGACGAAACTACTCCGTGGATTCTTGCAAAGGACGAGGCTAATAAGCCAAGACTTGCGGCGGTGCTGTATAATCTGCTGGATACTATTAGAATTGTATCAACGCTTTTATCAGCGTTTATGCCGGGAACAATGCCGAAGGTATGGGAGCAGATTGGAGCAGCAGAGGACGCTGTAACTTATGATAATGCCGGTAGGTTCAATGTACTTCCGCAGAATGTGACTGTCAAGAAGGGAGAGGCTATATTCCCAAGAATTGACGTTGATAAGGAAATTGAGGAGCTTAACGCTATTATCAAGGCTAACGCAGAGAAGGCTCAGGCTGAGGCTGCAAAGAGTGAGAATTCTGAAAAGCCTGAGGGAGTGGCAATGATTGGCATTGACGATTTTGCAAAGGTTGAATTGAGAGTTGCCAATATTGTAAACTGCGAACCGGTAAAGAAATCTAAGAAGCTCTTGAAGCTTACGTTAAATGACGGTTTCGGTGAGAGAACGGTTGCTTCGGGTATCTCGCAGTATTACAAGCCTGATGAGCTGATTGGTCATAATGTTGTGATTGTTGCGAATTTGAAGCCGGCAAAGCTGTGCGGTGTGGAAAGTCAGGGAATGATTCTTGCTGCCGATTGCCCGAATGGTGACGTTAAGGTTATCTTTGTTGATGATATTCCTGCCGGAAGTAAGGTAAGATAAATATTATCTCAAAATAGAATTTAATAAAGAACCCCCTCCGAAATGGAGAGGGTTTTTTTATTAATATTTGCTGTAAATTCGTATGTGGCTTTTATTCTCTGCTTAAATTAAAGACTCCCATAAATCTTTAATAAACGATTCGCATAAATAATTAAAATCATTCCAATATACTTCCGAGAAGAAAACCGCACCAATCACGAAAATATGAAATATTAATATCAGCGGCAAACCAGTTGAAAAAGCCGGTTTCCTTGTTTTGTGGCGGAAATATTTCATACCCAGCAAAGCACCCATACTTCCTCCGATAAAGGCAAGAAACAGCAGTTCTTTTTCGGAAATTCGCCATTGCCCTTTTTGTGCCTTGTGCTTGTCTATTCCGAATTCCGCAAATGCAGCAATATTTATTATAATCAAATATACGATAACATAGAAAATTTTATTATCTAAAAATTTCATACATATTTAACCTCGCTAAATAAGATTAAGCAATTTTTTTTATTAGAACGGCAATTCGCAAGCTATTGCCTGTTTTGAATAAAAACATGTATATACCGCAAAACAGCAAATCGCACCAACAACGAAATTATCTGAAATATTAAAATCAGCGGCACGCCTATTGCAAAAGCCGGTTTTTTCGTCTTGTGGTGAAAAAATTTCATACCCAGCAAAGCACCGATACTTCCTCCGATATAGGCAAGTAACAGCAGCTCTCTTTCGGAAATTCGCCATTTACCCGTTTTTGCCTTGTGTTTGTCTGCTCCGAATGCTGCAAACGCAGCAATATTTATTAAAATCAGATATGCCGCAGATACGATAAAGCGTCCGTTTATAAATTCATTGATATTTACCTCGTTACTTTACGCCTGTTGAGCCAAAACCATTTTCTCCTCTTTCGGTGTCGCTCAGCTCGTTTACCTCTGAAATCGG
>CACYEJ010000084.1 GCA_902773395.1 uncultured Ruminococcus sp. | reverse complement strand
TATCCTGTATCCTTTTCATCAACAACGAATACGTATTCAAATCAATCCAGTCATCACTGTCAATAAAACTTATGTATTCTCCCTTAATTGCAGGCAAACCAGCATTTCTTGCATCAGATAAACCTCCGTTAAACTTATGAATAACCTGAATCCTGCTGTCTTTCGTCGCCCAAGTGTCGCACATAGCCGAGCAGCTATCCGGTGATCCGTCATCCACCAGAACGATTTCTATGTTTTGATATGTCTGATTTACAAGACTTTCAATGCACCTGTCAAGGAAGTCTGTCACCTTATAAACAGGGACAATGATACTAATTAACGGGTTCATATCTACAAATCCCAATTTGGCTTTCTAATTCTATCATATGTTTTGACTATTGGCTTATAAAGAAAAGGGAAATATTTTATAAGAACGGCTTTTTTCCTTGCAGAAGATGAGAATTCTCCATTGTTTAGTTCTGCTATAATTCTTTTTCTCAGTTGCCTAGCATTGTTTTTATTATTCTTAGTATTTATATACACCCAATACAATGGCAAATCTTGATCGCAAAATCTTCTTGCTGCTATTATTTCATAGGGTTTCCCTTTACTGTGACGGTTGATAATTTCAGCAACCGCATAACAATCCATCATCTTTTTATTATCGGAAGTATTGTTACATGACGATGTATCTTCAACGTGATATGTATATAGGCAACTATCTATAAATACCGCTTTATCTGCATTCTGAAATACAAAAAAATCAAAAAGCAAATCTTCGTTTATCTTAAACCGAGTGTCAAAACGGATATTCCCGATGGCACTTTTCCTGAATAATTTATTCCAGCAGCTCGGTGTAAATAAATTGGCTTCCAGAAGACTGCCGGCAACCTCATCACCGCTAAAGGTGTGGATCTGATTGCTATTTCCGATATATTTCAGTTCACCGCTTTCGCAACGTACATAACTGCAATGAGAGATATCCGCTTTATATTGTATCATTAATTCAGCAAGCACCCGATACATTTCAGGGGCAATCGTATCGTCGCTGTCAACAAAGGTTATCCATTCACCTGTTGCACACTCTAATCCTTTGTTGCGTGCAGCACTGACTCCGCTGTTTTGTTGATAAATATACTTAACTCTGGAATCTTTCGTTGAAACACGTTTGATAATCTCGGCAGAGGAGTCAACGGAACCGTCATCAATCACTAGCACTTCTAAATTTTGATAGGTCTGATTCAGAATACTGTCCAAACACCGCTCGATGAATTTTTCAGTGTTGTAACAAGGTACAATGACGCTGATTTTTTCTTTCACTAACTGCACCTCATTATAACTGTATATATTTTGCGTATATATTCACCATATTCTGTACCCATGAATCTAACGAATAATTTTGTACGATTGTCTGTTTTGAGCGCTTAACATTCATCGAATCCATCTCAAATCTATTATTGAGCAATCTTTTCATTTCCAGGTAAACGGCTTCATCATCACCTACAGACGTATAATAAATTGTAGGCAGTCCTTCTAAAAATTGGTTTTCATCAATATCGCTACAGATAATAGGTAAACCAAAGTAAGTAGCCTCAAGAAGAGCATACGAACACCCCTCTGCACGGCTAATATGAAGGAAACATCTTGTGGCGTTATAAAGCTCTGAAACATCCTCAACAAACTCTTGTCTAACAAACCACGGCTCATTCACGACTGATTTTATTTCATCGTTAGTCCACAATGTGTCGTTACCAACAAAGGCAACCTTGAAATGATATCCGTCATTATACAGCCTTTTGGCCGCTTTAATTGCAATATCTCCACCCTTACGGATAAAATCCCAAGAAAAAATTAAGAAATCACTCTCAGGAGTTATTTGAGAATTAACCGAAAGCCTGGAAAAATCAGTTCCATTTGGAATATACAAAGCCTGTTCTTTTCTGAAACCCAAGTCACACACAAACTCCATGTGTTTCTTTGAGACAGAACACAGAACTGCTTTCTTAGAAAACGTTTTGTAATGGAGTTTGCATAACACTTTTTTATAAAATGGCTGCTGTTGATAACCGGTAGAAACATCATCGTGTAAATGCCAAAACTGTTTGCACTTTTTCGGTGCAACTACTCCTAACGGTAAATCATATAATTCAAAATGTGAATGAACTATACTGACATCTTCTTGCTTAAGGATTTTCCTTAAGGAAATGTACGTATTTAGCTTTATCCGTGCATGCCGTTGAGGTAAAAAATAAACTTTTTTGTGTTTTTGCAGCTCTTTACACCAAGGTTGATCTTTGGCATATTCGCAAAATGCATAAATAGTTTGATGTCCTCGTTTTGCCAGCTCCTCATCCAATTTCATCAGGGATTTGATAAAATTTCCTTCATATGGAGCCGCATAAGCACATACCTGAAGTATGTTCATCTAAATCTCCATCAGCATCTCCTCCACTGCTTTTACAGTGTTTTCCGTGCTGAAATCCTTTCCTCTGATTTCCGCCTGTCGTCTGTAATATGCCAGGCGTTCGGGATTCTCCAATAAAGTTTTGATTCCTTCATACAGAGCGTCCTCACTGTTTTCAGTGACAACGCCGTATTCATTGTGTTCGCCAAGCATTTCCTTCATGCCTGACACCTCAACGGTACAGACGGGTGTTCCGACGATAAGCGCTTCCGTTGCGGCAGTA
>CACYEJ010000083.1 GCA_902773395.1 uncultured Ruminococcus sp. | reverse complement strand
TTTCCGGCATAATGAACAAGCGTTGCCGGCTGGATTTCTACGATAAGTCTGTTTACCGTGTCGAGTGAAATATTCTTAATCAAGCCTGCTGTGATACCCATTCTCAAATTTGAAAGGTGCTTTAAAGCTTCATCGCCACTGATAAGACGCGCGCTTTTCAAAATTCCCTCCGAACGGTAAATACTGTCCTGAATACTAAGCTGCTGAGAAAGAGTTTCACGTGTTTTCAATTCCTGCGTGATAAGCTGTTTTGTTATGTTTTTCAGATTCTCGATAGCTGTTTTCTCGCTGATACCCAGTGAAATCTGATTTGAAAGCTGGTACATTGCCGCTACAGGTTCTGTACCCTCGCCGTAAGTACCTCTGATTGTAAGACCCAGCTTAGCGAGATTCTCGGCAATTTTCCTCATAGCCTTAGTTGCCTGCAAAGCCGGCAGATGAAGCATTACGGAAGCTCTCATGCCTGTACCGAGATTCGTAGGGCACTGAGTCAAGTAGCCGAGAGTATCTGAGAAAGCAAACTTCAAACGCTCGTCAAGCAGCGTATCAATGCGGCTTGCCTGCTCATAGGTTTTGTCAAGATTAAAGCCCTCCGACATAACCTGTAGTCTGATATGGTCCTCCTCGTTTATCATAATGGAAACGCTCTCATCATCTAGCAGAAGCAAAGCTTTTTCCGACTTTTCGGAAATAAATTCCGGACTGACAAGGTGACGCTCCACAAGGGAAACCTTTTCCCCTGCATTTATATTATCCACATCTACGCAAGAAAATCTTGTCGAAATTACTGAGTTGCTATTCAAAACAGCATCTTTTACCTTTTCCACAATATCGTGTTTGATTTTATCGCTGCATCTTATCGGAAACGGATACTCTTCAAGATTTCTTGCAAGTCTGATTCTTGTACTGATGACAACCTCACCGTCTAAGCCGTTTTTTTCATACCATTTTCTATCCATTACTGATTACCTCCCTGATTTGCTCTAAGCTCGTTAATCTGATCTCTAAGCTGCGCAGCCTTTTCAAACTCCTGATTCTTTACGGCTATCTGCATCTGCTCATTCAGCTTTTCGAGCTGTGACGGTTCTGCCGCAGCTTTCGGCTCTTTTGCCGGCTCTGTATACTCGCCGCTTTGAAGCTGAGGTTTACGAAGTTTTTTACCGGTATGAATTGTATTTCCGTGAATACGTTTGATTGACGGAAGCAGTCTGTCATAAAAAACATCGTAGCATTTTGCACAGCCTACTCTGCCGCCCTTTGAAATCTGGGCAAATGTGATACCGCAGTTTGGGCATCTTTTTTCAGGTGCAAGAGCCGATGTAACAGGCTCACCCATAAATCCGCTCATCAAAGAGCCGATATCAAAAAAGTTATTGAAACTGAACATATTGCCGTAGCCTTGCTTTGCGGCACACTCCGAACACAAGTTCATCTCTGTGAGTTCACCGTTAATAATAGTTTTTATATGAGTATTGGCTTGTTTATTCTTACATAATTGACACAACATAAATAATTCTTCCTTTCTTTATTTAAAATATTTATAATTAAGATTCATCAAGATTTATCAGCATATTTTTGAGTATCGCCGCTCTTACGGCATCTCGATACTCAACGGGTAAAGTCTGATACGGACGTTCTGCGATTGCCGCAGTAAGCACTTTCGCTGTAGAAAGACTCATCAACCCTCTGCTTAATAGCTCCTTGATAATAGAGGACGCTGTTCGGCAGTCAATCTTGTCACCAATTGAATTAATTATATGCAGAATTGCGGAACGATTATCCATTCGAATACGAGTAATCCTGATATATCCTCCTCCGCCGCGTCTGCTCTCTACGATATATCCCTGTTCAGGGGTAAAACGTGAGGTAATGACATAGCTGATTTGCGAGGGTACACACCCGATAGTTTCTGCAAGTTCGTTTCGCTTTATCTCTGCACCTCCGTCATTCTCCTCAAGAATATCTAAAATATACTGTGCAACTAAATCACTAATCCTCATTCGCTTCCCCTCCTTCCTTACGTTTTACTTCTTTTTGTTTGACTTTGACTTTGACTTTCTTTGACCTTG
>CACYEJ010000082.1 GCA_902773395.1 uncultured Ruminococcus sp. | reverse complement strand
TATATCGGTCTGTCATCACCGAAGCTTTCACGGCAGCTAAGGGCGGCGTGCTCTTCATTGACGAAGCCTATGCTATAGTTTCGGAGGGTGCTGCAACGGTGCTCATTCAGGAAATGGAAAACCGCAGAGATGAGGTGATCGTCATTTTTGCCGGTTATACCGATAAAATGAAAGAGTTTTTGACCCTTAACGAGGGTCTAAAGAGCAGGATCCCATATTATGTTGACTTCCCCGACTACACCCCCGCCGAAATGACTGAGATATTCAAGCTGATGGTTGATGAGAAGGGATTTTCTGCGACAGATTCAGCCGTAAAGGAAGCTACTTTCATTTTTGAAAGAAAAAGAACCGTTGAGAACCTGGGTAACGGAAGATATGTCCGAAACCTTGTGGAAAACTCAATACAAAACCAGGCTCTAAGGCTCATGCCCGCCGGCAGTGATGCCGAAAAAATAAGAAAAGAAGACCTTTTTGTGCTTGAGGCAGAGGATATTTACGATTCTGATGATCAATCTACCGAGGCAAAAAAGGAAGAAAAGACCGAGAGTGCTTTATCTGAGCTTAGCAGCCTTATCGGACTGGACACGGTAAAGGATGTAGTTCACAAGGCGGTCAAAAGGTACCGCTACAACAAGCTCTGTACGGATAAGGGCATTAAGAGAAGTAAGCCCACAATGCATATGGTATTTACAGGCAATCCCGGAACTGCAAAAACAACGGTCGCAAGACTCATGGGACAAATACTTGCCGAGGAAAAGATCCTTCCTACTGGAGAATTTATAGAAGTCGGAAAAGCCGATCTGATCGGTCCCGCAGTTGGCACCACCGCAATTATCGTAAAAGAAAAATTCAGAAAGGCAAAGGGCGGCGTCCTGTTTATTGATGAGGCATATTCGCTTTATGGTGATGGTTACGGCGATGATGCAATAGATACCATTGTACAGGAAATGGAAAATAATAGGGAGGATACGGTAGTGATCTTTGCCGGATACCCCGACCGCATGGAGAATTTTCTTAACCGTAACCCAGGCATGAATTCCAGAATTGCCTTTAAGATCAACTTCGATGATTATGCACCTGAAGAGCTGCTGAAAATTACAACACTGATGCTCTCAAGGGAGCAGATGACAATAACCGATGCCGCACTTGAAAAACTGCGCCGGATTTATGAGAAAGCAGTTAAGTCAAAGAACTTTGGCAACGGAAGATTTGTAAGAGAGATTCTCGAACAGGCGCAAATGAACCTTTCAAACAGAGTTGTGGATCTTGGAATCGAGAATATCACCACCGAAGTGCTCGGAAGAATAGAGGAATGTGATATAACAGATATCACTCCCGAAACAAAAGCCTCTGAAAGAAGGATCGGCTTTACAGCGGATTGTGCATAATTACAGCAGATATTTTCTTATCTTTGGATGCACAAGCCTGGAACAATAAACACAAATATTATATTATTCTATTTTCACAAAGGGAGAATTATTATGACTAACAATATCATTATGGAAATGTTCAACAACACCGACGCCAATGGCCTCCTTTACCTTAACGGTTGGCCGATCGATCCCGAGGAAATAACCTGTATTCCTCGGTTTGTCAAGTGCAGAATGAACTGGGACGTCAAAAAGGTGCAGGAGATAGACGCTGAGGCGCAGAACTTCTGCCAGGCGCTCGAAACTCTCGGCAGATACTTTGCCGAGAACGGCCTGAATATTTACACCAAACCGGATCTTACTTCCTTCTGCGACGAGGAAGTAGCTGCCCATCTGCTTAATGTCTGGAAGCTGTTTTGCGGTGGCTATAACGACGATGAGCTTGACATAGAGAAGCGTACCGCCCTTGCCGAACAGCGCCTCGGCGGCAAGATTAACGCATACAACACCTTTATCTATGCACGGCGGATCCTCAATTTGATCCTGCTTAATTCTCCGGATTTTATTGTTGACACAGAGATATACAGGTTTGTCCATGCACTGACACTTACTCGCGCTTGCGAGGAACTGACAGGCGTTGATATAACAAACGACAGCTACAACAGCGAAACACATACGCTCGGAGAATTCAGAGAGGACGACATACGCCGTGTTGTGGAGCTTATTGAAAGCGACTGCACGGTGATTCCTGATGTGGAAATGGGTTATACACTGCTTGTGAACAAGATACTTGAGGAGAGCCGAATCGACATTTACCGCAGAGCAAAGACCTTTAAGCCGATTGTCGATGAGCTTCTTGCAGCGCTTACAAATCCTGAAAGGGATGTGCTGAAAAAGGTTTACGGCCTCACCGACGGTGAAAGAAAGACATACGGGCAGACAGCCGTCGAAACAAATATCCAGGTGCCCATAGTCAAAAGCTATGAAGAAGACGCGATATGGAAGCTGCGTCAAACTGAGCTTAGTAAGCTCAAAGATGTACTATTTCGTGTAGAGTGAGGTGTCTTTAGCTCCTCTGAGCGAAAAAGACACAATGAGTTCATGGCGGCAGGGCGACATTGATCTGATATCGCACAGCAAAAACGCAGCAGTAACAC
>CACYEJ010000081.1 GCA_902773395.1 uncultured Ruminococcus sp. | reverse complement strand
GTGGGTTCATTGTTGGGGAACTATCAAACAGTTTGAAACTGAAAACTACAAAGTCTTCATTGATACAACATATATCCTTTATCTTGACTTTATCAATGAGTTCCCGCAATATAAAAATGATTTGCCCGATGAGTATTCTATCAATGAAGCTGAACAGCTTTTGAATGAATATGGCTCACATCCCAAAAGTGAAAATGGATCGGCAAAAGGATAGATGAAATCCTGCCGATGTGTGAAAGGTTGAAACAAGGTGCTTCTATGGGATTTGACGTTCAATTCTATGAAAAGTGTAAAGAACGCATAACAGACTATATGAACTTTTCGATTACCGCTAATAATTCCTATATGCTTATTATGATGATTCGTGATTTGCAAAAAAACAAAAATGATATCATCAATATTTCTCCGACATTTTATCATATGGTTTTTCGAAATAGTATGCAAGCGCTTTTTGTTGATATTTCAAAAATGTTTGATAAGAATTCAAAAAATATGAGTATAGTATGGTTGCTGAACAGTATTAATAATCATTTAGATTTACTCGATAACAGAGCTGTTACTGTGAACGAATTTCGACATCTAAATGATAATTATGCTGTTAGCAGGGCATTTAATTCATTGACAGAAGTTGTTAATCATTTTGCTGGCTCTATTGCGAAAATCGAACAAGATATCAAGTCACTAACGATTCTTCGCAATAAGTTTTACGCACATTTAGACAAAGATGCTCAAAATCACTTGGACAGACTTTTTAAAGAAAACTCTGTGAGCTTGCTTACAATTGAAAATCTTTTAGTACTCAATATAAATATTTGCAATGCTTTACACATGTATTTTCATGGCAGCACGGTCGTCCCTCTTGATTTTAATCATGACGATTTATACAGAAGTATTTCGTGTATTGAAGGGTATGAAAAGCTGTCGAAAAAATATAAAAATTATTTATAGGAAACCGACAAAAACACATCGCCCATAAGCTCGACGAAATCCTGCCGCTGTGCGAGAAATTGAAATGAGGATAAATTATTGAAAGGAGTCATAAGATGAGTAACTTCTCTGATAAACGAAAACAAGCCCTTGAAGCTTGCGATAAAGTAATAAATGGTATTGAAGACGGAACTATTGCCGTATCATCGTCAGTTTTGTTATGCAGGAAAATTGCACGCCTTGTGAATGATATAGAAGAACAGGAATGGCTAAGTTACGAATATGGAGGATATCCACGCGGAGATGATGGGAGAATTTTGAGTGACGCATGGCAAACGGCAGCTAACCACGGAAGATCATATAAAAGGCAAAACGATGACGGAAAACAGATTACTGTCATTTTTCCTGAACTTTGTTCTGAACTTGAAGCATCAATCGAAAGTAACAAAAAGGCTATTAGTAACTTTAGTACACAGGGATACTCAGTATCTGGTCAATTGGCGTTACTTGCTACAAATGACATGACTAAAGCGGTGGCGGTATATACAAGCAGATTGCTTAACCAAATAAAAACTGAAGAGAGACAACTATCTATACTTAAGTCGCAGTATTACAATTATGCATTAAGATGGCAAATTGAACTACAATTCGGCAATACAGCACAAACTGTGTTTGAGGAATATCAGGAAAAAGTTGATGGTTTCTATTCTTCGCTCCCAACTGCAACACTGCAAAAGCTTAATGCTATTGAAGATTTGATGGAAGATGGAAACCCTGAGAGATACGCGCAAGTTCTTACATCATGCCGCAGATTATGGTCTGATACGGCGAAGGTATTGTTTGATCAAGTACTTCCAAACTATGATAATCAAAAATTTCGAACAAAATCAGGAAAAGAAATTGATATTACTGGTGACCACATCAATAATAAACTATCCGCTGTCATTGAAACACTTCAACCCAAAGCAGCAAAAAACACTCTTGTTGGCAGTGAAGCAGTTTACTTGGTCGATTGGATAGAGCAAATAAATAGTTTGCAAAACGCCGGGGTTCATTCAGATATAACAAGAGAACAAGCTATGCAGTGTATTATTCATACTTATATTGCGTTAGGGGATATTCTTTCTCTAAAAGCACAAGTTTAGGAAAGAAAGTCAACGTAGTATCGGTATTATCATAAAAAAACAAATGGATAAAATAATTCTGCCGTTGTGGGAGAAAATGAAATACTGAAATGAGGTAAATATGAATATTGAATTAATTAAATCTGTTGATTTTGGAGAAATAGACGGATATGGTGATCCAAATCTTGAAAAGTATTTTTTAGATAATGGTTATTGGGAAAAGATAGTAGATAAAAGCATATTCTTTGTTGTTGGCAAAAAAGGCACAGGAAAATCTTCCGTTTTCCGTATGATTGAACGTGAAGCTTTTAATAACGGATCAATTGTGGTAAATAAAGATTTTGGTGAATTTCCTTTTGAAAAGCTGTTACGTCTTAGCGACGAAGGATTTGCAAAGCCTAATCAATATCAAACTATATGGAAAAATGTCATTTTTAATCTATTAATTCAAGCTATTGCAAAGCTCCCGCCTGAAGGCAATGACTACTATAACGAAATTGTTGAATACAGAGATATGTTTCTTGGAAGTGCTAAGGATTTACACAAAGATATTATTTCAAATGCAGTAAAAAAAGAAGGCAATAT
>CACYEJ010000080.1 GCA_902773395.1 uncultured Ruminococcus sp. | reverse complement strand
ATGGATAAGGATTATTTTACAGGCTACCTTTCAAAAGTTAAGCTTGATGATATTGATGATGATTATGTAGCAGCGGTGATTTCACCCGGTGACCTTACAGTTTTGGCAGATCAGCTTACTTCCTCAATGGGTTCGATATTCGGAGTATGGACTCTGTTCTCGATTGTGCTTTCGGTGCTTGTTATCTATCTTTTGTCAAAAATCATCATTGAGAAAAACGCAAATTCGGTATCGCTTGTAAAAATTCTCGGTTTCAATAACGGTGAAATATCAAACCTTTATATGACAGCAACTGGTATAGTTGTGCTGCTTTCAACGCTTATTAGCCTGCCGCTGTGCGGACTGATGTTTGATAAGATATTTGTTTTGATGATGAGCAGTTTTAATGCGTGGATTGAGCTTTATATAGATCCTAAGGTGTGGTTGGAAATTCCTTTGTATACGATAGTGTCATACGTTATAGTTGCACTTTTGCAATTCCTTAAAATAAAGAGAATCCCAATGGATCAAGCTTTGAAAAATGTAGATTAAGTATTAATTCCTTTATAAAAAGTAAAAAAACACTCCCGACTGCATACAGCTTTCGGGAGTGTTTTATTAGGGTGGGTAGGGATTTTTTATTCCAAGTTACTTTCAACTAGTTTGTTAAATTGAGGTGCTTTGAACAGCAATACAGCCGTAGTCATAGTGATAATGAATTCCGGAAGCATATAAGCACCGTTGTAGCAGATTGAGTAAAGCAGCGGATTGCTCCATTCTTCGGGCATCCAAACGTCAAAGATGAGCGTACCCGACAGAATGTGGAAAACAAATCTTACGAACAAAGCAATAAATATACCAATGCAAATTCCTACAGTGCCCTTTTTGCGGAAAATACCGGCAAGACCAAGAGCAGTGAAAGCCAGTATGTAATCAAAAGCAATACAGCCTACTACTGCAATAGGGCTTAATCCCCATGTGAATACAGCTCCAAAGGATAATCCAAACTGGATAATAGAGTAAATAAATGCGGAGCTTAGTCCCCAGCTTAATCCGTACTCAATCGCAATAAGCGTAATGGGCAGCATAGAGCATAATGTGATAGAGCCGCCAAGAGGCATTTCCCAGATTTTAACCATGCTGAGTGCAGTGCCGAGCGAGAGTAAAAGCGCTGTAAGAGCAAGACGGTTAATGTTAGCCTTTGATTTTTTCTTTTTCTCCTTGCTCCTGAAATTCTTGATAAGACCAATTGCAACTATCAACACACCTGCTATAATCGCAATGATACCAATAATGATATACAGTTTACCGGGGTTTAGCTGAGCAAGCTCAATACCATTTTCAGCGGCATCTTCGATGTTGTCAAGTTCAATCTCGTTTAAGTGATTTCCCCACACACAGCCGGCTGCACCGATAATGGAGAGAACTGCACCAATAATCAAAAACAGCATACACATTCTTCCTTTCAAAAATATAAAAATTATATTATAAAACAAAAAACAGGGTACACCTGCACACGCACAATGACCCCATTAATCTCAAAAGCTATATAACTTCCTACGACGGCATTATCCGTATCAGGTACTACCGACATATGAAACACACACGCCGGTAAAGGGTCGAAGTTGATTACTTCCTCTCAGCCTGCCCACAAGCTCCCCTGTATTTTGTTATGTTGAAAATGAAAAATTCTCCTTTTCAACAAGGCTATTTTAGCATATAAAAAGCTTGGTGTCAAGAACAAAAAAATAAAATGACGTTGAAATTTTTAGTTCACTGAAAGATAATGCGATTTTTCATGTCATTTAACGTATGTTTTGTACTAAATGCCAAAATTGAAAATCACCTGTCATATTTGATTGAAAACACCAGTCTAATATGATATAATATTCTAGTTAAGTTTATAAAGAAAAAGAGGTAAGAATTTTGGGTACAAGAGAAAATCTCAGAAATATAGCGATTATCGCACACGTTGACCACGGCAAGACAACTCTCGTGGATCAGCTTCTTTTGCAGAGCGGCACTTTCAGAGAGAACGAAGCCGTTGCAGAGCGTGTTATGGATAGTAACGATCTGGAGCGTGAAAGAGGAATTACTATCCTTTCAAAGAATACTTCCGTTATGTACAACGGCACAAAAATAAATATTGTCGATACTCCGGGTCACGCAGATTTCGGCGGCGAGGTGGAGCGTATTTTGATGACTGTTGACGGCGTATTGCTGCTTGTTGACGCTTTTGAGGGCTGTATGCCGCAGACTCGTTTTGTGCTGAAAAAGGCGCTCGGTCTTGGTAAGAAGCCGCTTGTTGTGGTAAATAAAATTGACCGTCCCGGCGCTCGTCCTGAGGAAATTGTAGACGAGGTTCTCGATTTGTTCATCGAGCTTGGCGCAGATGATGACCAGCTTGAATTCCCGGTGGTTTATGCTTCCGGACGTGACGGCTACGCTACCCTTGATCCAAATGAGCAGGGTACCGATATGAAGCCTCTCTTCGATAAAATCCTTGAAGAAATTCCGGCTCCAAGCGGTGATATGGACGGCGGTTTGCAGCTTTTGTTCTCGAATATCGACTATGATGATTACGTTGGAAGAATTGGTATCGGACGTGTCGAGAGAGGTTCTGTTAAGGTGGGTCAGCAGGCTGCGCTTTGTCAGAAGGACGGCGTCGTCAGAAATGTAAAGATTGCAAAGCTGTACCAGTTTGAGGGCTTGAAAAGAGTAGAAGCTGCAAGCGCTATGCTTGGCGATATCGTTGCGGTAAGCGGTATTGCAGACCTTAATATCGGTGAAACTGCCTGTGCTGTTGACTGCATTGAGCCTTTGCCGTTTATCAAGATTGACGAACCTACCGTGTCAATGATGTTCCTTGTAAACAACAGTCCGTTTGCCGGCAAAGAGGGTAAGTTTGTCACATCGAGAAATATCCGTGAAAGACTTTTCAAAGAGGTTGAAACCAACGTTGCAATGAGAGTTGAGGAAACAGACTCAGCCGATACATTCAGAGTATCGGGAAGAGGCGAGCTTCATCTGTCTATTCTTATTGAGCAGATGCGTCGTCAGGGATATGAGTTTCAGGTGTCAAGACCGACTGTTATCTATAAGAAAATTGACGGCGTAATGTGTGAGCCTATCGAGTATCTTATAATTGAAGTACCGGAAAATTACGTTGGCGCAGTTATGGAGAAGCTTGGTTCACGTAAGGCAGAGCTTATTGACATGGGTACTCGTGAGGGCGGCACAACGCATATTGAGTACAAAATTCCGGCAAGAGGCTTAATGGGCTACCGTTCGGAGTTCTTGACAGACACCAACGGCAACGGCATTATGAACCATGTTTTTGACGGTTATGAGCCTTATAAGGGTGATATTGCCACACGTCATCAAGGTTCGCTTATTGCCCATGAAACTGGTGATTCTACAGGCTACGGACTTTTTGCCGCTCAGGACAGAGGACGTATGTTCATAGGACCGGGCGTTCCGGTATATGAGGGAATGATTGTGGGGGCAAGTCCAAAGGTTGAGGATATTGTCGTAAACGTCTGCAAGAAGAAGCATATCACAAATACACGTGCGTCGGGTTCGGACGAAGCATTGAAGCTCACACCGCCGACAATTTTAAGCCTTGACCAGTGTCTTGAATTTATTGCAGAGGACGAATTGGTAGAGGTTACGCCGAAGAGCATAAGACTTCGCAAGACAATTCTCAGTAAGGAACAGAGAATGAAGAACCAGTTTAAAAAATAATATTTTTTGAGTGGATATATAAAGTTTTGATCAAACTTTTTCAAAAGTTTGCGGGTGACGGAACACCCCAAGAAGTCAAGCCGCCAGGCGAAGACTGATTGGCAGGT
>CACYEJ010000079.1 GCA_902773395.1 uncultured Ruminococcus sp. | reverse complement strand
TTGAGGACTTTGGGACTTAGGGACTTTTGGGACTTTTTTCTGAAAAGGTTGACATTTCTAGTCATTGTCATCGTCCTTTAAACAGCCCGAAGGACGCTTAAACAGTTGCGAAGCAACGTTTAACCCCTTATAAAAATTCCGCCTTGCATTTTGATTTCTCAAAACTTCTTATTACTTTTGCGGTTATAATAACATTTCGACTCGAATGAATAGTAGAGAGTATGATATTGTTTATAAATACCTTGATGTTCAGGGGGGGTTGAAGATGCTACAAAACAGTAATCTTCAATTCACTAATGCTACAAAATTTAATGATCCCTTTGATTGCCATCCTGCCTTGTTTGACTATTCAAATACACCAACAAACAAGAACAATTGGCCTCCCGCTGATTTCTTAAAATTAAAGGCCGAGACAGACATGAAGAACATAAGGAACAGCACCTGGATATGCAGTTTGTCAAAGGTATATGACTCTCTTCTGATGTGGGCCTATTACAATAGACATAAAGGAATTTGCATTGGATTGAACTTAGATTCTTTATTAGATAGTTGTCAACGTAATTATGTTGGACTAGTGTTCCCTTATCCTGCTGAAGTTAAGTATAGGGACATCCTTCAAAAACCTGATTACTTCAAAGATACTCCAAGTTGGAATGATTTGCTGATAACGAAAGCAAAGGATTGGGAACATGAACAGGAAATACGCTTGATTACCAAAGAACCTATGTGGATTCGTGCAGGACAGAATGTCCCTCAAGAACTGAAAGACGAAAAACTGATAGATGGAAAAGAAATCAGGCACTATCCTATTATTTCTGGAGATTGTTTTGAATCCATTTATTTGGGAGTGAATATCTTCCATCGAGACAAAGATGAAATCATTAAAGCAGCTAAGAAGTTGAATCCAAAGATAAAGATATATCAAATGACAATAGACCCTGAGGCTTTCAAACTGAAGGAGCAATTAATAGAAGAATAGATATGCCAAGAACATCAAATAAGCAAACGAAACAAAAAGCAGCCAAGAGTATGGAAGCGGCTCTATGGGAGTCGTGCAACAAACTTCGTGGTGCAGTAGAGCCCGCAGAATATAAGCATGTGGTGCTGAGTCTGATATTCCTGAAATATGCCGGCGACCGCTTTGATTTGCGCAAGCAGGAACTCATCGACATGGGTCTGCAAGAGTATATTGACCAAGTAGAATTCTATACGGCTGAGAATGTTTTCTATCTTCCTGAAGAGTGCCGTTGGTCGTTCATCATGCAGAATGCCAAGCAGCCCAACATCTTCCAGATTATTGATGATGCACTCTCTAATATCGAGAAGAAGAATAAGCAGTTGGCTGGCGCCTTGCCCAACAACTATTATTCCAATCTCGGACTTGACAAGACGAAGTTCGCTTCGCTGCTTGACGAAATCAACAAACTTGATACCGTCAAAGATGCAGAGAACGACTTGATAGGCCGTGTCTATGAATACTTCTTGGGTAAGTTTGCTATTGCTGAAGGTAAGGGTAAGGGAGAATATTACACGCCAAAGTCGGTAGTTAATCTCATAGCAGAATTGATAGAGCCATACGATGGCAAGATTTATGACCCTTGCTGTGGTTCAGGTGGTATGTTTGTGCAGTCGATGAAGTTTGTCCAGGCACACAACGGAAACCAAAAGAACATCAGTGTTTATGGTCAGGAGAACACAAACACCACCTTCAAGCTGGCGCGAATGAACCTTGCTATTCGTGGCATCTCAGCAGATATCCGTCAAGGCGATACCTTCCACAATGATCAGCATAAAGACCTGAAAGCCGATTACATCATGGCCAATCCTCCTTTCAACCAGAAGGACTGGCGCGACAGCAACCAGCTGACGGACGACCCTCGTTGGCAAGGATATGAAACACCCCCAGCATCTAATGCCAACTATGGCTGGATTCTAAATATACTTTCCAAGCTTTCCACTAATGGAGTAGCAGGATTCTTGTTATCTAATGGCGCCTTGAGTGCTGATGGTATAGAACTCGCCATCCGTAAGAAACTTATTGATAATGACAAGGTAGAGGCAATCATCATGCTTCCTGCTAAGTTGTTTTATTCAACGGACATTAGCGTAACCTTATGGATATTAAACAACAATAAAAAAGCGCGAGTAGTTGTCAAGAACGGAAAAGAAATTCATTATCGTGACCGCGAAAATGAAATTCTCTTTATGGATTTGCGTCAGATGGGAACACCATTTGAAAAGAAATATGTAGAGCTTACTCCCGAAACACGAGATACTGTTACGAAAACATACCATAACTGGCAACAAGAAGGCTACGAGCAAAGCTATAAAGACACACCAGAGTTTTGCCAGTCTGTGAAGCGTGAGGATATCAAGAAGTATTCTTTGATTCCAAGCAACTATATCGAGTTCGTTCATAAGGATGCAGAGATTGATTTCGATGCGGAAATGAAAAAACTTGCTGGCGAATTACGAGAAATATTAAAAGAACGTGCATCGCTCGACGAGACGATATCATCACTTTTTGCAGAATACGGGTATAAGCTATGAGACGGGACAACTATAAAAGATTAGGTGAATATATAGCTCCATATCTTGAAAAGAATGTGGGGCTGAAAGTTACTTTGTCTCAGGGTATCAATAACAACAAATATTTTCAGACTCCAAGGCAAGTGGCTGTTGATTCTGAAAATGACCAAATTGTTAGAACTGGGCAGTTTGCATATAATAAGGCCACTACGCGTAATGGAGAGAAAATATCTATAGCATATAGGGAAGGGCCGGATTGTACGGTTTCCTCTGCTTATCAGGTGTTCTATATCACAGATGAGAACAAACTGAATCCTCATTATCTTTTGATGTGGTTCAAAAGACCAGAGTTTGATAGATATGCACGTTTTAAGTCTTTTGGAAGTGCTCACGAATTCTTTACATGGGAAGAGATGTGCAATGTGTATTTGCCTGTTCCCAATATTGATGAGCAACGGAAAATCGTGGCAGAGTATCAGGCTGTAGAACAGAGGATTGAAAATAACAATCGTTTAATCAAAGCCCTCGAAGATACTGCCCAAGCTATATATCAT
>CACYEJ010000078.1 GCA_902773395.1 uncultured Ruminococcus sp. | reverse complement strand
GGTGGTACTTTCATTATAACATTTTAGGAGACTGCATACTATATTTTTTTGTCTCTTTTTATTGAATTTTCAAGATGCTCTCGCAGTATTTAACTGCGAAGTTTGAGTATATTAATAAAAATGTAATATTAATTGTTTATAATATGAGAATGGCTGTTAATTATAATAATCGCAGCATGATAAAAATGAGTTTTAATTGATATGGAGGTATGATTCTATGAAGAAAATAATCGCCGAACTTTGTTCCGCTTCAATGTGCTTATCATTGGCAAGCTTTGTTCCAACTTTTCAATGCAATGCCGGAGATGTTATGGATGCGCCGGCAGCCGCAGCAAACGATGTACAAGAAACCGAAAAGGTTATCAAAGACGTTTATGTTGAATTTGAATCGGTTCCGCAATTTTACTATAATACCGAAACTTCTTTTGACAGCAAGCAGATAAAAAAAGCGATCCTTCATATTGTTTACAACGAACAAACCAAGGATTCCGAAAATCCGGAAGTTATCAACGAATATGAAGAAACAACGGATATTACAAAAGATGTGCGTTTGGTCGATGCAAAACCGAAAATGATGTTTGACAAAAGAAAAGAAGATGTTGTGTATGAAATCCCCGTAATATATGACGGAGATTCGATACCCAGCCTTGCAAAAAAAGAGTTTATAAAGGACATTGATCATAATGTTATCAATATCAAAGCCTATATCGGCTTAAAAGGTGATACTAACCTTGACAACAGGATCGATGCCATTGATGCATCGCAGATACTTAATTACTATACTCAAAGCGGTGCCGATAATAATGGCAAATCCGCAATGATTTTAAATGACAACACGGATAAAAAGGATAAAAATTATGAGGAATTTTCCGCATTTTTTCATTGATGTGCAAACAACAAAAAATACAAAGAAAGACAAAAATGCGAAAAAAGAAGACAGAGTGATAAACGGTGAGGATGCAACAGCTGTATTCAAATATTATTCCTACGCTTCAATTGGAAAAGATTTAAGTGATATCGACGCGGTTTGGAATGAGATCAATGGCAAGGACGAATCTGATATAGAAATTGATAAGAAAGAAATTTCGGAATCGAAAATAAAGCCGGTTATCGAGGTATCAAAAAAGGTATTTGACGAATCGGATGATATTGCCGGAAAAACGGTAAAGGTCGAATTCAAAATCGACGGAGAAAATGTGGACGATAATTATTGCACAACCGGATTCCATGTGTATTGGGATGAACGGCTGAAGGCGGTTAATACCAATAGAAATGCAATTGCCCAGTTTGAAGATACTGCCGGCGGTTGGCTTACGGCAAATTTGTCTTCAAACGGCGAACACGGTGTATTTCTGACAATGAGCGGTAGGGATAATGGCGGAAGTACAGGTACCTTGTGGTCAATAACTTTTGCACTTCCCGATGATGCCAAGCCCGGAGATGTGTTCCCGATAGATGTTGCTTTTGAAGACGGCGATCTGTTTAAATCCATAGCGCCCAATACCGCCGAATTAAGAGTCATGCAGGCTTATCTTGAAACATATGGTATCAATTCCGAGAAAAACCCGTCAACCGATTCTTATCTCGTAAAGGCGAATGCAGAGTATGCCGACAGATATATAGCCATTGCAGACAAGAGTAAATTATCCGGAGACGTTAACAATGACGGAGCAGTCAACCTCAAAGACGTTGTACTTATCAGACGTTACATTGCAGGCGGCTGGAATGTTGAGCTTGACGAAAAGACAGCCGATGTAAACAAAGACGGAGCAGTCAACCTTAAGGACGTTGTGATACTCAAACGCTATATCGCAGGCGGCTGGGGCGTTACTCTGTAATTCACAAGAAATGGCGAATTAAACAAAAATATTCTTGATGTTCGTCAAGATGCACATAGACAGTACTGTGCTTGTATACATAATGCTGATTTTGAAATGACCGATTGAAACCTGTCAGACAACAATATATAATAAAGTTAATAATTATTTATTGTTTTATATACCGACCGGTACATGATGCAATTTAACTATCAAAAAATATTTCAAAACAGGAGGTATATCAATGAACATCAGGCAAAATTTCAAACGTTTGGCGGCGACGGCGCTGTCGGCTGCGGTTATTTGCGGAAGGACCGGATTTTTACCGAATACGGTAATGCTCAACTTCTCAACTCCGATAATCGCGGAAGCAGCGGCTTCGGATTTTACGGCCGAACAGGCAGTTGCATGGGCACAGGCAAGAGCTAATGAGAAGTGGGAAAAGGACGTAGACGGTGCTTACGGCTGTCAGTGTGTCGATCTGACGAAAGCTTACTATCAGTATCTCGGATATTCGCAGCCTATTGCAAACGGTTATGAATACGCTACCATTTCGCTTCCGTCCGGATGGACAAGAGTGACATCAAATCCCCAACCCGGTGATATTTTGTGTATGAAGGATAGTAACAGTGGAAAAACTAACAATGGTCATGTTGGTATCGTTACAAGCGTTAACGGTTCTTCGGTAACATTCGTTGAATGCAGGGAAAGCGGCACTATTTATGCACACACCGTTAAAAGAGATGCTTCAAAAATATTCTGCTTTATCAGAACTAATTTTAAAACGGCCTCTGTTCCGGCTGTATCTCATCCCAATTCGGCAACAATTAAAGACGGTACATATGTTGTAAAAAACGTCGGCGCAAATATGGTGATGAATTATTCATACGGTAATGCAATACCCAAGCCTGTCTGCATAACAAACGGTTCCGAGGATGCAAATGAACAACACTTTAAATTTGTGCATACAGGCAACGGTAAATACAGAGTTGATATTCTTCATGCCGACGGCGGTGTTTTGAACTGTGAGTGCAATCTGCCGGTTACTCTCGGTGCAGAGCTTACCGGTCACAGCAGTTCGGATAATGATACTCAGAGATTTTATGTCAATCCAATGGGAGACGGAACATTCATATTACAGAGTGCATCTGTTCCGGAATATGCATTGGGCGTTGATTCAATAGTAAAATGGGCGCATATTAAGCTTGTTAATTAGTGTCTCCTCAATAACTCTTTCTTTTGAAATATCATTTCAAATTAGATGATAGAGCAGAATTTTGAAGAAAAATAGAGCGT
>CACYEJ010000077.1 GCA_902773395.1 uncultured Ruminococcus sp. | reverse complement strand
CTGGACCGAGCGACGGCTCACGAAGAGCGACTACAACATTTTTATCTATCTTTCTAAGACCGTCGGCAAGACCGATAGTTGTTGTAGTTTTGCCCTCACCTGCCGGAGTAGGCGTAATTGCTGTAACAAGAATAAGCTTACCGTCTTTTTTGTCGCTGTTCTTCATAAGCGAAAGGTCAATTTTCGCCTTATAATTTCCGTACTGCTCAAGGTATTCGGGGGAAATACCTGCTGTCTTTGCAATCTCTGTGATGTTTTTCATCTTTACGGACTGTGCTATTTCAATATCTGTTTTATACATTTTTCTCATTCTCCCTATTATAAATTAAATCTATTCATACCCAAAGTACTTTAATCTGATAAAATATAATATCAGAATATGCACCGGATAAGCAGCGTAGAAAACATATTTTAATACCCTGCCCTTAATAAAGCCTCGCTTGCCGTTATACATTATTATCGGAACAAACGACAATAATAACATATACCATCTCGCCTCAAAGCAGCTGCAAATCAACGCCTGAGGAATTTTTTTATCTCTCAGAAAATACATCGCCAAAATAAAGCAGCAGCCGATTATCCCGTAATCCGCTTTGAACACCGCCGACACTGCAAATACTGAAATCAAACAGAGTGACTGTTTGACGGTGTCGCCCTTAAATTTCTCATACAGACACAATCCAAGATAGCCAAAGAACAATGTAAAAAACACGTTCTGCATCTCATATGTAAATTTACCTGTATGTTCCAGATTCCACGGTATCTCGGAGATAATCGCAAACACAAGCAAATTTATGCCGTAGCGTTTTCTGTTTCGCGTGTGAATAAATCCCTCCACCAACAAAAAGCAGTATATAGGAAAAGCAATTCTTCCTATACATCGGCTTATTGCGTACCAGTCAAATTGCTGAGAGCCGACTGAGAACAGCGGCTCAACTGCCCACGGAATATGTCTGAGCAGCACAGAACCTATGTGGTCAATTATCATCGTGACCAAAGCGATTATTTTCAAAGCACTGCCCGACAGACATTGATATTTCTTATTATTCAATTCATTCATATTTCTTATTGCAGCCGCCTCCTACATCAAAATAGAATTGGGATTTTTCTTATCCATAATAATTTTATTCACGATTTCGGAAACGTCCGCACCATAATCAAGCCCCACCATATTCGGATAAAATATATAATCTGAAATATTTTTAAGACCTGTTTCAAGCTCCAAAAGTTTAAGATAATAATCAAGCTCGGCGTCGCTGTACGCACATTCACACAAATCTGTGATTATTTCCGAAAGCTCATCGTCACTAAGACCCTGCCTTTCGGGAACAGGCATAAGAACGGAACGTGCAAGCTCTTCCAGACTTGTTCTGCTCCAATATCCGGCAAAAGACTCAATGTCAATATCCGTTCTGCCGGTAAGCGTTTCTAGGTTATTCTGCAAATCTGTGAATTCATTGTCGTAGCTGTCTGCCGCTCCTGTTTCCATAATTTCGGCAATTCTGTCTATTATATCCATTACCTCGTTTAGTTTGTTTTCATCTATATTTTGCATGGGTTATCCTTCTCTCGTTGTTTATTCAATCGTAACTCTATTATTTTATTTGCAGCCGTGTTGTTGGTTTTATGCTTCAGGCGTTGCAGACGTCTAGTGCCGTTTCTTCTGTCGGCAGCTTTTAGAATATCTGCTAACCCCCAATAGTCATTTTCAAAATGCTTATCGAAAATTTCAGGTTTCGGTGTGTCAATATATTCTCTTATCAGTTTTGAAATATCGGAAATATCATTTATATAGGGATAGCACCCATTTGCTTTATTATTTTGATAAGTTTTTTATTTTACCGTTTTCACGTACAAATTGCTTTGGATAATCAAATATTATTTCATCACCAAGAGTTATACTGTATCTTGGCAAATCGGTTGAACCCCAGCGGCTTTTCATTCTGTATTTTTCACAATGTATTTGAAATTTTATATTATTATCTGTTATTAAATATAATTCTCTTTGAAGCTTACTCCATCTTTTCATAAATACAACTCCTTTCAAGTTAATTATCTTGTTATTGTATTTGTCTTTCTTTGACCGGCAATTCGCAAGCTCTTGCCTGTTTTTTGTTTTAAACGAAAGATTTTGTTTAGAGATTGCTTTATTTTTTTTGATACTTGCTCTATCATAGTTTGTTCAGTTTCGCTGAGGGTAGTTTGTTTTTCTACGCCGCTTTCTTGCGTCAGCGAGCATGGGCTCTGCATTAGGAACACCTGCCAATCAGTCTTCGCCTGGCGGCTTGACTTCTTGGGGTGTTCCG
>CACYEJ010000076.1 GCA_902773395.1 uncultured Ruminococcus sp. | reverse complement strand
TTGGAACATAGCATCTTTATCGCAATTCAGCATAGTCTGAATAGATTTAAACGATATAGTGATAGATTTCTTAAAATCAATAAATTTCTCAGCATCAATAACTATCTTATTATTGAAATTCTGAGGTAAAGGATTACAAGGAATAGTTCTTAAATCTACTCTGTAATTGCCATCTCTAGAGATTTGATGACATTGAGTACAGAAGATTGCGTTGGCAGTATAGTAAGGACCGTAGTTTAAAATCCTAAGACACCTGCATAACCAGTAATAGTCAATCTCTAAGAGTTCTCGGAAGTTGATTTTTTCTTCTACCGCTGCTGGTAAAATTTTGTCTAACATAACTTTGTCGAAGTCTTCTGAACCGACATAATCCAACTCGGATACGGTTGGAATACTTTTGATGGTTAAAACATCTGGGATATTGGACTTCGACGCTGAGTATAGACCTTTGCCTAATAATTCAATTTGTTCTGACAATGTTGCCATATTGTTACACACTCCTTAACAGTTTTAAGAAATTAATATATGTAAGGTTATTGCTAAAGCGGAAAGTCGCAGAAAGCAACCAACCTCATGTCTTTTGTGATGCACCTATTGCATTCACTACCAATTTGACATCACCCATCGGCTAAAGCCGATAGGTGTTCGCAAGAAGTTTGCTAATTTAGCCTTATTCTTGCAGGGCTTGCCAAAAGCCCATTACACAGTTTGTCAAAATCGACATTCTGCTTACTTTTTCTTTGGTATGCAGCTATATTTTTCTGCTGTCACCAATATAAAAGGTTAAAAATAAATGAGTTGGTTATTGCTTTCTGCGACTTAGGTAGTCGGATATTTTGGCATATTTGCCATTTAATAATCTTATGTGTTGTAGTTTAAACTGTTGCTTATACTTTGTTTGTAATTTATTCTTTATACCATTGAAATCAACATGATCATCATAATCTCTGTCTGTCACATAGTTTATTTGTATTATATTTGTATTTATTCTTTTTATACTTGTCACTATCGACGGGAGCGGATGCTGAGACATCATTGTACTAACATCCGACAAAATATCATTACTTACATAAATTTTTGAAAGTTTCTTCTTTTTTCTGTTCTCAGCAAAAGTCTTTTCTGTTATTTTCTGTTTTTCTACATTTTCCCAATACGGATACTCATCAAACTTTTGAAAGTAATAACATCCCCGCTGTTCGCAATTATGAGATTTTAATAAATTTTTTGTGATTATGCCCTTATGATGTTTATAATGGCAAAAACCAACAATATTCTTTATTCTAATATCTTTTCGTTCACCCTCAAGGGTTTTTACCGCAACAATTGTCTTTCCCTCTATTTCTGAAGGTTTTCCATATAAGCGAATATAAAACTCACCACCAATCCTTCTTATTTTTTCAATGAGTTAATTCACGATGCAATTTGAAAATCCACCTTTAATTTCTACAAACTTTATTGATTTCATCATCGAAAACTGAGCATAGAGTAATTCCTTATATTTATTTACCAAGCAGCCTGCTTTCCCAATGAGATATCCTGGTTTGTCTGTGTATACATAATATGTACCATCGAACACATCTAAGTGATACCCTACGGGGGTTTTTACCCCAGCTTCTTTACACCAAGCGGTAAGAACCATATCATGTTTCTCAGCAATAGCCTTATGACACAATTCTCTCAACTCCATAAACTCTTCTTCTGTCACGATTATTCACCTCACTCCCAACCATATAGTCCACCGAAATGTGATTGGATTAATGGATCCACTCTCCAAGCAGGATAATCATAACTAAACATTCTCATGAACCTAAGTCCTGTACTATAATTAAACGCTAGAAGTGCCTTACTTAATTTCTTTTGAGTGCCATGGATAGATTCATAAGCCTCACGAAGAGATGAAAGCAAGTCTACATTAAATACCGTATCCTCTCCGCTTTCCACATATATCACAAATAGCACGTCTATTAGCATTCTAGTGTCCAAATTTATCTTCATATTAAGACGATTAGATTTCCACCATGTAAATTCTGATTCAGGCGTAAACGTATTGCGATTATAAGCTTTACCAGCACCAAGGAAATCGCAAAAACATTCAAGAGCATACTTCCATGGCATCTTGATGCAGGTCGTACCCTTGTCGTAATTGTCTGTCCAATACTCCCTATGGTGTTTATTATGACTTTTATGATGCAGCCAAGCAACTGAATATCCTTTGTCCTCCTTGCAAGCATCTATGGGTGAACTTGTACCAACATAATATCTTACTGACTCAATAAACTCTGTTGGACTATATTTAGATAAGTCATGCATTAAACCTTGCCTATATAGATGTGCCTTAAAACAAAAATGTCGAACCCACCTACGATGCCGCATAACCGTTCTTAAATGTTTTGTTGCTTTTTTAATTGTAAATTTTTGCATCTCAATGTCCTTCCCTCTTAATAATGCCTTCCTATGTGAGAAATTTCCTTACACTTATTATAACGATTTACAAATGCAATATGTGGAGTATAAAACAAAATGTCGGCTCACCAAGCGAACGGCAAAACACATGATGAACCGACATAATGCGAAAGGAGGAAATAAATGAAAAAATCTATATGTTTCAGCCTAAACATATAGCCTATGAGAATTCACATCCTACTTTATCCCACAGCATTATATAAGGTTAAAAATAAAACTGCAGAGCAATCTTAAATTGTCGCATGGTCAACTGCTTATGACTTCTCCCACTTCTCAACCTTTTGGTAGATACCCCTATAGACATCATTGTGGTTACTGCATTCCTCGACATTAACATTTTGATGCTTACTGTAAGCATCTGAACCGAACACCTTGCCACAGACAGGACAAGTAAACTGTGTTTGGCATAACTCATTGTCATACTCAAGTTCCTGGTCCCCGATATCTCTGCCATTGAACCAGCGTTCACAGTCGGGACACTGCACCGCAATATGCCTGATTGGTCTCGGGTCATACATAATTCTCACATTCATATTTTACCTCCATTATAATTATAATTTTAACTTTTCTTTTAATTTTGAAAGTGAAATCGCTTTGCCATCCAACTTAAACTTATAACCCGCTTTGCTCATAAGTTTCAATTCATCTATATCAGGAATACAAGATTTGCTTTCTGTTACAAGTTTACATTT
>CACYEJ010000075.1 GCA_902773395.1 uncultured Ruminococcus sp. | reverse complement strand
GATTTCAATACGATCAATATTTGGAAAGCGATTTCGTCCGTTCCTCTCCAATCTTCGACAGATAAGAGCAAATTCACAGACAGCGTTATTATTATGCCTATCAATACGGACGAGCTTACACGGCTGATGGATCGCAAGAACGAATACAGTGAAATAATCAAGCAGGTTAGGGAGCTGTTCTTGAATGATATTACGAGCTTTGACAGTGAGTGGAGAGATAAGTTTATTAGTACGGTAATGGCACGAGAAGGAGAAGTTGGTATATGATTAGGGCAATAATTGTAGGTGTAAGTAAATATATCATTTCTGCGAAAGATCTTCCATATTGCAGAAATGATATTTATGCAATGAAAGAAGCGTTTACACAAGGTTTGAATGTTGAGCCACGCAATATCGCTATTTGTGGAGAATACAATACTGTTATGATGAACGATTTGTTTCGAACTTTTAGTGATATTGAAAAAAATATAAATTCATCAGACACATTTATTTTCTATTTTTCAGGTCACGGTGCAAAAGTGAATGATGAAAACTATCTTTTACTAAGCGATAACTACATTGGTATTGAGACAGTTATTGGTCTTATTGATAACCTTAATTGTAAGAATAAGATTGTTATGTTAGATTGTTGCCATGCCGGAAATAAAAATACTCATATAGGAATGAGTATTGACATCAACGAAACAGTAGACCAGTTTGTGGGACGGGGCTGTGCTGTTATGGCATCCTGTGATTTTGACGAAACATCGGGTTTTGATTCGAAGGCTCAATTAAGCCTATATACTCGTATTTTGTATGAGGCATTTACTGCTCGTGCATTAATAAGAAAAGGCAAGAAATCACTTGAAGATATTAAAATATACGTTGATCGACTTGCTAATATTGCAAATAAACGTATATCCAAAAAACAGCACAACGCTTTCAGATCTAATATTGTTGGTACGATCTATTTTGATGTTGAGGATTACGAGCCTTATAAGTCCTCAAAAATATACAAAGAAACCGATAAATATATTATTTACTCTGCAAATCCTATTCACTCAAAGGTTAAAAGAGTTTCATTAGAAGTCATATTGAGGTTTCCTTGTTCTGAACAGGAATTAGCTGATATTGCGAATGAAATTAAAGATGAAGCACGTAGCTATGAGGTTTATACAACTCAAATGAGTGAAATGCGTTTTCGAGGATTACCTAACAATATCATTTTTGGGTATTATGGATATGATAAAAGCGATATTGTTAATCACAATTACGCTTACAGAACTATATGGGTAGATAAAAGTCAAGACAAATCTTATTGGTATCGTTCTGATAAGAATGCTTGCGTGATAGATGATATATGGATAAATACAATCAATTCGTATAATTTCAATAAGAAATTAATATCTGATAATACTGCTGATAATGCTGCATTGGTTGAACAAACACGAAGTTGTATGTATAAAATGATAATTGCCGCTGAAAGATTTATTGGCGAGTATAGGGAGTATATTAACAGAACAATAACTGATCAAGATTTGATTGCTAATGTAAAAGGAATAGCTACTGAAATAAGAAAGCTTTATTTTGAACAGTCAGACTTCAAATTCGCTTCAAACGAATTACACGAATGGCAAACAGCATATTCAAATCTTGCTAGTGTAATTGATAATTTTGTGCTATGTTACGATGAGTATAGTTTAAAGAATCGAGATAGCAAAAATAGGATGGAGTTATTTGAGCTTACAATAAAAAGCTACAATGAAAGTTTGGAAACACTAAAGTCAATTGACACTGATTTAGAAAAAATGCTTGTTAATTCGGGTGATTCATATGAGTAAAATCAATTCAGATTTTTGGATACCGTGTAGTGATAGACTTCCCTCCGGAGATGATAGCGAAATTGAATGTTTAGTAACGTGTCGAGAATGGGATGTCTTCGATGGAAGTTGGGGCGAAAAAGAAATACGCATTTTATCTTATTCCGTTCAATTTAAGGAGTGGAATACAAAGGCTGATATAAAAGTTGAGGCGTGGATGTATTTACCTATCCCTTATTGATTTAACGATATAAAACATAAAGAATGTTTATGTTGATATTTGCGTTGGTAATCTAACTATCACAATCCCAACAATCATTACACCATTGTCATTTTTTTCTTTTGCAATTTTAGATGACTATTGACGAAATATAAGACTTCAATTTCTCCGGCGACCGTTTGGCGACTGTTTAGCGACTAATTTTATTTTTCAATACCAAACTTGAGCAAATCAAAGCTATTGAAAAATGCTTAAAAATCGCATAACCAAGCGGTTTATCGTACTTTAGCGAACTTTGGTAAATGTTACTTGTCGTTTTTGGTAAGGATGAGGTCGTCAGTTCGAGTCTGATTATCAGCTCTTAAAAAATCCAGTATTTAAGCCACTTTTTGAAAGTGGCTTAT
>CACYEJ010000074.1 GCA_902773395.1 uncultured Ruminococcus sp. | reverse complement strand
GTTGACCTCAGCGACGAGGGCTTGTACGGAAGTGTTCCCGATGAGGATTTGGCAAACAGTATCTATAGCCGTGACGATGACGCAATAGATGTTGAAACCTATAGTCAAACTTTTGTATACGGCGCATCTCCGAGATATATGATTGTCGCTGATGACGGCTACCGTATTTCCGGCTGTACTGTCAATAATAAAGACCCCGAAAACGGCGATACTGCTAATGAGATACCTGTTGCTCAGGAGAATAAATATTTGCTTAAATTAAATAATATTACTCAGACAGCGTCTATCTCCGCAAAGGTTGAGAAGAAAACCTACAGTGTGCGTTTTGTTGTCGATTCAAAGGGCAGCGTGCAGCTAAAGGGCAGCAGCGAGGAGCTTGACAGCTTGGGCGGCTCAATCGAGATAAAAAATGAAAATGACGATGACAGCGCAGAGCGTTCCGTGAGCGTGAACGAAGCTGCAAAGCTTACTGTTAAAGCGGCGGCAGCGGAGTCATATCACGTTACGCATTTCACATATAAAGAGATTGACGAAAATACAGGCGAGAATATCGGCTCAGTGCAGAATGTTCTCGAAAAAACAGATTATCCGCAGAACGAGCCTAAGGAGTGTACAGAGGAGCTTAACGGCTCAGACGAAAAGGGTATTCATTCTTCGTATGAGGTTAGTATTCGTTTTGGCAGCGACCAGTATTATGTTACAACCGAGAGCGAGCGTGGCAAGCTTAATGTTGTTGGCGCAGAGGCGGACGTGGATTCCGACGGAAACCGTTTCTATAAGGCTGCTGTCGGCAACAGCGTAACTTGTCAGGTTCGACCCGACGACGGCTGTCATATTGACAGAATTGCTGTTAAAAAGGAAAGTGCGTCCGACCCTGATTACATTGATTTGCAAAGCGAAAAGCTTGTTGACAACGGCGACGGCAGCTTTGAATTTAAGGCTGAGAATATTCACGACAACACCAAAATCACAGTGGAATACCGTGACAACGATGTTTTGCCTATGAACAAGATTAACGTTACGTCACCGTATGTTAAAAACGAAGAATTTCAAGATTATTCAATATATACATATAGAATTGATGATTTGAATAAGGTATCTGTTTCATATACCGTTACAGGTTTAAAGGAAACAGACCACACAGGAATTAGAGTTAAAGCGAGCGTCATAAACGAGGACGGCGAAAAAACTGATGATTCATTCGGCGGCTATGATACAACTGAATATAAGGTTATGTCAACGCAGCTTTTGAAGTCTGTAGAAATCTACTATCAGAAGCAGTGGCACACAGTAGAGCTTGCAGACAGCGAGGGCAATAAGAAAAATATATTGCTGGTTCTCGATAATAAAATTCCCGAACCGTTGGACGGCGGCTTGACAAAAGAAACCGAAATTGCAGAAAATGAGTATCTAACTATTGAGGGTGACTGGACGAATTGTGAAACAGTTCGTGTTTCCGGAAGCTTGAAGCCGGCAAATGCCGAGAGTGAGTCAAGGCTTGATTGCGCAGTGTACAGCAAGGATAAGCCGCTTGATGAGGAAACTATTCGCAAGGCGCAGCTCACAAAGCCGTTTGCTCCTATCGAGGGCTATGAGATTGGCGTGAGTGAAATCGGCGGGGACGGCGCTTTTTCATTTGAAGTCAAAGGTGCGCAGGACAGCAGCTACTGCGTGTACGCCCTTGACGAGGCTGGAAATATTTATACCTATGAGCCGGTGAGAGTGGCAATTGATAACGCAGCCCCGACAATTGACAGCTTTGAAATTGTAACAACCGATTCAGAGGGCAACCTTGTAACGCTTGACGAGTTCGGTGCGGCAGCATCTAAAAAGCTTACTGTAAACGTTACAGGCAGCGACCTCAATTCCGGCATATCGAGCATAACTCTTTACGGCTATGATAAATCCGGCAGAAATTTAGACACATTTACATCGAAGAAAATCAACCCGTCAGATTCGCAAAACTATACCGCAACATTTACAATCAGCGGCAGTCAGTATTTGTCGCTTGCGGCAGCGGCTTCCGATAATGCAGGAAACGTTATCTCCGAGCCGGCGCAGATGACTAGCGATAATTCGAATTCCTACAACGGCGATGTCATTACCGGAACAAAGGATTACCGTGTAAAGATTAACCCCGTTGACGTTACGTATCAGGACGGCGATAATGACTGGTACTCCGAAGCAGACGATATTGTCGTTAATTATTCCGCAGAGGAAAATTGGTCAGGTTTCAGCAGCCTTATGTTTGACGTGATAACATACGACCAAAGCGGCAGCCCAAAGGTTCATAACATCAAGGAGCTGAACGCTAGCTACACAAACGAATACGACCCGTATTCAACAGTGTACAAAAACGGCGAAGTCAACAAGGAGCTTACAACGAGCGTAAATCAGACGGTGAATGTTCGTGAAATTTGCGAGAAGAACAACATCGCGCTGAACAAGGGCAGAAATACCGTTGAGGTAACTGTTTGCAGCAGAACTCAGTCGGGCAGCGATTACATCAGCAAAAAGGGCATTTACGATTTTTACATTGACGAGGATAAGCCGGCAGTTACGAAAATCAGTTTCAGCAAAAATCAGTCGGCATTGCAGACGGTTATTAACGTGCTTTCGTTCGGATTGTTCGGCAGCGGCAAGCTGAATGTTGACGTTGAGATTAACGACAGTGATATTTCCGTATCTTCCGGTTATCAGAAGATAGAGATAAACGGCGCTGTTCACGATGTTAAAAAGGCAAAGTACTACGCCTCAAAGGATACCGAAACAACACAGACAGTTCGTTTCGTGATTCCTCTTGAAGAGATTTCCGCAGAGGATAAGAAAATCTATCTCAACGGAAAACTCACGGCAAACGTGTATGATAATGTCGGTCACAGCAGCGGCGAAACGATTCCAAAAGCAGCCGACACAGACCCCGAACACAGCGGCTATATTGAGAATATCATGATAGAAAACGCAGACCCCGTGATTTCGGAATTTGATATCAAGCCGACCTTTACGGATTATAACCCGAATACTTATGATAACAATATATGGTATAACGAGGATATAACGTTTGGCATAAAGGTAACGGACGGCGAATCGGGCGTGGGAACTGTTACAGCCGAGATTAACGGAACACCGATAAACGGCGGCGAGCTTTACAGCAGCTTTAACAGCGATATCCCGAACGTGAGCAAAGCCGAGGAGATGTTCGAAGATACAGTGAATGTCAAGACGAACGCCGAGGGAGTTGCTATGAACGGCAACGGCTCATATACACTCAGCGTAAAAGCTGCCGACAACGCAGGCAATACAGACGAACGCACCCTCACAGTGTATAAGGATACAAACGCACCGGTTGTCACACAGTTTGAATTTTTGACGGAGGGCAGCCGTTTTGGCGACGGTGCTCCGGCGGACGGCGTGGAGCTTACCGACTACGGCTACTACTTCAAGCGTGACACAGAGGTCAGAGTTCATGCAGATGATATTAATATTGACGGTCAGACAGTTGCCGGTTCGGGAGTGAACAGAATTTACTTCAAGGCTGTTCCTGTTGGGCAGTCGCTTGACGATGTCAATACATCAGTCTTACAGGCAGCCGCAGACGGCACGGCAGTGTTCGTTGTGCCGGCAAATTTCAAAGGTCAGCTTTTTGCGTATGCGGACGATAATGTCGGCAACACAACAGGCAGATTTGTTACTCCGAGCGGTACAGTTATCGAAACGAGCGAGCAGCACGAGCAGGAGGAGCATATTTTCTTCAGCGTACCGCAGGCACCGGCTGTCACAGGTTCGGGCAATCCTCTCTATGCAGGGGCAGTTGACGCAGTGATTACTATTGCAGATACGTATTCAGGCATAGCAAGCGCAGAGGTAACGATAAACGGCAAGTCTTTCAACGTCAATGTTGACAACGCAAAGAACGGTGACGAGTATATCAACAACTGGTATGTTGCCGGAAGAGAATATAATCTCGTGACTAAGCTTACGCAGACTATCACAGTTTCGGATAATATAAACAATATTCCTATTTCGATAACGATGACAGACCGTTCCGGAAATACATCTCACAGCGAATATTCTTTCAGCATAGATACCACAGCACCGAGCATTAAAATTGAGTGGGACAATACCCCGTCCGATTCCGACAACAAGGACTTCTTCAACCGTCCGAGAACAGCGATTGTCACTGTTACGGAGAGAAACTTTGCCGCAAAGAATTTTATTCCCGTGATTACAAATACTCTGGGAACGATTCCGTCAATAGCCGGCTGGACAACATCAGGCAGCGGCGACAGTACAACGCATACCGCAACGGTTACATTCTCCGCAGACGGCGACTACGAATTCTCCGCTTCGTGCATTGACGACGCAGGAAACAAATCGTCAGCGGCAACAGCTTCAAAATGTACGATTGACGTAACTAAGCCTGTAGTAAAGGTTACTTATGACAACAACGACGCCAAAAACGGAAAGTATTACTCAAAGAACAGAACTGCAGCTATTGAGATTACCGAGCGTAATTTTGACAGTTCAAGAGTAGCCGTAACCGGAAAAGCGGACGACAACGGCAAGGAGATTGAATTTCCAAAATGTTCGCAGTGGAAGGATTCGGACGGCAAACACACAGCAACGATACAGTACACCCAAAACGCCAACTATACCTTTGCAATATCCGTTAAGGACAAAGCTGGCAACGAGGGCGGCGGCGGAGCTTCGCAGAGCTTCTGCATTGATAAGACTGCACCGTCAATTGAGTTTTCGGGCGTTGCGGATAAGTCGGCGAACAATGCTAATATTGAGCCGGTAATTTCGCTGAGCGACATGAACTTTGACGAGGACAAAGTTGAGATATCGCTTTCGGGAGCAAACGGCGGCAGCGTGAATTATAGTTACAATAAATCCGCAAACGGCGTAAATGCATCGGGCGGCTCAATGGGCGAGATAATCGCATACGACAACTTCAAGCAGAAAAAGGAAGTCGATGACCTCTACACCCTCAGCGTGAAGCTCACCGACCTTGCAGGCAACAGCAGCGAGTCACAGATTAGTTTCTCCGCAAACAGATTTGGTTCGGTATATACGATTGACGATTCAATCAAGAAATATCTGGGCGAGTACAACCGCAAGGAGTTTGACGTTATCTTTACCGAAACTAACGTTGACACGCTTCGTGACGTTAAAATGTCTGTAATCAGAAATCAGACACCGAACGAGATAACAAACGGCGCGGACTACACCACCGAAACCAGAGGCGGCAGCGGCTCGTGGAGTCAGAATACCTACACCGTAAAATCAAGCGTATTCGCAGACAACGGCAGCTACGAGGTTCGTTCCTACTCAAAGGATAAGGCTAAGAACGACAACGAGAACTTCACAGAGGATAAGGACGCAATCATTAAATTCTGGATAGACAAGGAAGAGCCTAGTATCATCAGTCTGAACTTCAAGGACAGCGACAGATTCAACTCCAACGGCTACGAAGCGCTTGTCGAGATTAAAGACGACCTTTCTCTTAAAGATTTCAAAATAGAGGTTGACGGCAAAACCGTTAATGCGACACCGTGGGATAACGGCGACACCGGCGAAAATAACGATACCGCAGAGGACGGCACGGATTCGGCAGAGAAGATGACCGACTCCGCAGCAGACAGCGACAAAGATTTCTACGGCAACGGCGTATATCTGTTTAACATTCCGCAGGGCAAGGATAAGCACAATGTTGTGATTACGGCATATGACGCAGCAGGAAATAAGAGTGAGCTGCAAGTAAATGACATTATTGTTACAACGAGTGCGTTGGTGCTTTGGTTTAATAATACACCGTTGTTTATAGGTTCGATTCTTGTTGGAGTGGCGTTGATTGCAGGAATAATTATTTTTATTTCGGCATTGTCTAGGAGAAAGAAAGCGTAATGCGCAATGCGTAATTCGTAATGCGCAGTAAGCAATTTTGGATAGTGGTTAGTGGTGGGCAGATATTTTTTATTTGTGCAATTCCACTTTCCACTTTCTAAATTTTGCGTTTTCATAAACTTTATCGGGGGTAAGTATTTATGATTAAAGAGGAAATAGTTCAGTCTTTATTTGAGTCGCAGGACACCCAATACCGTGATTTTCAAAGCAAGCTTATCCCAAATATTGAAAAAGAAAGTATTATCGGTGTGAGAACTCCAATACTCAGAACTCTTGCCAAAAATTACGCAAAGAAAAATGATATTAGTGAATTTTTAAATGAGCTGCCGCACAAGTATTTTGAAGAGAATCAGCTTCATGCTTTTATAATTTCGCAGATAAATGATTTTGACAGAAGTGTTTTTGAGGTGTGCCGGTTTCTTCCCTTTGTAGATAACTGGGCAACGTGCGACCAGATGTCACCAAAGAGCTTTAAGAAGAACAAAGAGGAGCTTATTAAATATATCGAACAGTGGCTCAAAAGCAGCGAGGTTTATACCGTTCGATTTGCCGTGGGTATGTTGATGACTCACTATTTAGATGAGGATTTTAAGCTTGACTATCCCGACATGGCGGCGTCAATTCGTTCTGATGAATATTACGTCAATATGATGACAGCTTGGTATTTTGCAGCTGCATTAGCTAAGCATTATGATGAGGTGCTGCCGTATATCAAAGAAAATAAGCTCGATGTCTGGACGCATAACAAGGCTGTTCAAAAGGCGGTTGAAAGCAGGAGAATCACACCTGAACAGAAAGCTTATTTGAAAACTTTAAAAAGAAAATAATACCTTTATATAATAAAATATTTTAACAGCAAAATAAATTAAGGAAACTATCCGGAGGAATCATATATAATGAAAAAAGCAGCATTGATTATTATTTCTCTTTTGGCGGCGCTGTGGTTAAGTGCCTGCTCATTGTCCGGAAAACCAGAATCTGCATCTTCCTACGAGAATGAGGAAATAATCGACACCTACGATATCCCGAATAATGACGACAAAAAATATGACATCGCCCTTATTACCGACTCAACCGGAATCGAAACAGAGGGGAATCTCAGTTTGTGGAAATCTGTCATCGCCTATGGTGACACCAACTGCAAAACCTATCACTGCTATTCCGAATCCGACAGCGATACCGCCGAGGAGCTTGTCAAACAGGCAGTCGAACACGATGCACAGATTATCATTTTGCCCGACGCAAGCTATACAGATGTGGCGCTTCGTTTGCAGGACGTCTATCACGATACGAATTTTTTGCTGATTGACGCTCAGTCCGACGAGCTGTTTGCGGAGAATGTCCATTGCGTAAAATTCCGTGAGGAGCAAGCCGGTTATCTTGCCGGATATCTCGCTGTTACCGACGGCTATCAGTCGCTTGGCTTTATCGGCAATGCGGACAACGAACGAAACCGCAGATATCTTTACGGTATGGTTCAGGGTGCGGACGACGCTGCTCAGAAGCTTCGGCTGCATGACGTCCGTATTGTCTATGAGTTCATTGACGACAACGCCGGCAAAGCAAAGTCAATGTCTAAAAAATTCTACGACAGCGGCGTTGAGGTGATTTTTACCTGTACGGAAAATATCTCAAAGGGCGCGGCTCAGTCTGCAAAATCCGCAAAGAAAAAGCTGATTTGCGGCGAGAATGTCTATGGCGGTACGGAAAATGTTTCTTTGGGATATGTAAAATATGATACTATCAAGGCTGTTGATTGCGCTATCAAGTCCGGCTTTGATACTGATTTGAACTGGCTCGGAGATGAAGAGAACCAAAACCTCAATCTCGGACTAGACAGCGAGTGTATCGAGATGCCTACGGACAAAACGCTTTGGAAATTTAAAAATATTACCTCTGCCGATTATGAGGATATCAGAGATAAAATAATCAGCGGCGAGGTTGAGATACTCGATACCACTAACGAAATCCCACCTATTGCGGCGGTTGTTTACAGCGAATTTGAATAAAGAGGTGAGCTGCATGAGAATCTACGATATTATCGAAAAAAAGCGTGACGGCTTGGAGCTTACAAAAGAGGAGATAGAATTTTTCATCGAGGGCGTGACAAGCGGCGCAATACCCGATTATCAAAGCTCAGCCCTGCTTATGGCGATTTACTTAAACGGCATGAGCGACAGGGAAACATCAGATCTCACAATTGCAATGGCGAATTCCGGAGATTTTGCAGACCTTTCGGAGATAGACGGCTTGACGGTTGACAAACATTCCACGGGCGGCGTGGGCGACAAAACAACTTTGATTGTCGTGCCTGTTGTGGCGGCGCTCGGAGGCAGGGTTGCAAAAATGAGCGGCAGAGGCTTGGGGCATACCGGCGGTACAGTCGATAAATTGGAATCAATCCCCGGATTTCGCACGGTGCTTTCTCCGCAGCAGTTCTTCGAAAATGTCAATAAAATTGGCGCCGCTATGATAGGGCAGAGCGGAAACTTGGCTCCGGCTGATAAAAAGCTGTATGCTTTGCGTGACGTGACCGCTACGGTGAGCAGTATTCCCCTAATCGCTTCAAGCATTATGAGCAAGAAAATTGCTTCGGGCAGCGATTGTATTGTGCTTGATGTCAAGGTTGGCAGCGGCGCATTTATGAAGAATCTTCAAGACGCAAAGCTGCTTGCCCGTCAAATGGTGAGTATCGGAACGGCTTGCGGAAGAAAGGTTGCGGCGGTGCTTACGAATATGGATATTCCGCTGGGGAATAATATCGGCAACAGCTTAGAAGTAATCGAGGCGGTGAGAGTTCTTCGAAGTGAGCAGAGGGGCGATTTGTACGAAGTGAGCGTGGAGCTTGCGGCGAATATGCTCAGTCTTGTCGGCGGCGGAAATCTCGATAATTGCCGCAAACTTGCCGCAGACGCTATCGAGGACGGCAGCGCATTTTTGAAGCTTAAAGAAATTGTGGCTGCTCAGGGCGGTGACGTGAGAGTTCTCGACGATACAACGCTTTTCGAAACCGCGCGATTTAGCCGTGAGATTACGGCGGCGGAGAGCGGATATGTTCTAAGGCTCGACTCTGAGAGAATCGGCAAGTCCAGCGTGATACTGGGCGCAGGCAGAGAAGAAAAGGACGATGAAATAGACTATAGCGCTGGAATTGTCCTTGCAAAAAAGACAGGCGAATTTGTGAATGAGGGCGGCGTGTTGGCGACTTTGTACACGAATGATGAAAGCAGCTTAGAGAGCGCTGAGAAAATGTTCCTGTCGGCGGTGAGTATTTCTAAGGATAAGCCGGAAATTGGGGAGTTGATTTATACTCAAAATCTAAAAGATCTAGCATATTAAAGTTTGTGGGTCGAGGGCAGAGCCCCGTCGCTGACGAAACAAATTAGCGTAGAAAAACAAACTACCCTCAGCGAAACTAAATAAACTATAATAGAGCAAATATCAATAAATAAAGCAATCTCTAAATAAAATCTTTCGGTTAAAACAAAAACAGGCAAGAGCTTGCGAATTGCCGGTCTAAGAAAGAAAAGTGTTAAATCTTAATGCTTGTGATTATAGCTCAGCGTTCTAATTTTGTAACAAAATGAAAGATTCAGGCAATGTCATAAACCTTTAAAATGAGAATATGACATTGCTTTTTTTATGCGAGAATAAAAAAATAAAAATTTATGTTGACAAATGCTCCTTAGTGTGATATAATAACAATCGCTGAGTTCAGTGGGAATCTCTGGAACTGCTTAAAAAAATTAAAAAAAAATTTTAAAAAAGTTCTTGACAAACTCCTGACTACATGATATAATATACAAGCAGTCGAGTTCATGGCTGTTTATAAATATGGTGGGTATAGCTTAGCTGGTTAAAGCGCTGGTTTGTGGCACCAGAGAGCATCGGTTCGAATCCGATTATCCACCCCATATGATCCATTAGCTCAGTTGGCAGAGCACTTGACTTTTAATCAAGGTGTCCGGGGTTCGAATCCCCGATGGGTCACCAATAGCTGTTTTATAACAACAGCTATTTTTTTTATTGGGCTGTCGCCAAGCGGTAAGGCAACGGACTTTGACTCCGTCATCCCGTGGGTTCGAATCCCG
>CACYEJ010000073.1 GCA_902773395.1 uncultured Ruminococcus sp. | reverse complement strand
TTTTTTAAATATAGCTCAATAAGAATATCTTTACATAAGGTATATAGATTAAGCTTCTCCTAGTACGTTATTACAACAAAAGTAGTGTTTGTATTGTACGATGAAGTTATGCAAGGTTTAACATTTTAAAGCACAAGGTGATAGTTATGAATCAAGAATTTTACGAAGAAGCAATAATAAACGGCGATACTGCGTTTAAAAACAACAACTACGAGATTGCGTTGGATTGGTACAGAAAGGCTATTGAAGAGAATCCTTCCGACATGTATGCACTTTCCAGAGCAGGTACTGTTTGCGTTCCGCTCGAAAAGTTTGACGATGCGTTGACTTACTTCAACAAGGCAATTGAGATTGATCCTGAAAGCGGAGATGCTCGTTTCAACTTGGGTAATGCTTACTACTTCAAGGAGGATTACAACAAGGCTTTGGAATGCTACGCCGAAGCTGAGATTAAGGGATGCAGCGAACTCGCAGCTCCAAGATTGTACTATCAAATGGCTTTGCTTTGTAGTTTAAGACAGGACGTCGATGCGGCTTTGCTTAACTTCAAAAAGTACGAGGAAGCTGACACAACAAGAAGAGGCTCTCTTGACCCGGCTGTTATCTCAGAAAAGCTAAAGCTTTACATGATGGCAGAAGATTACGACATGGCTGCAAAATGTGCAGTTGAGTGGATTTCTGTCGCTCCAAATCAGCTGCAGGGCTATATGGTTTACTTCGGTATCCTTATGGCTAAGCAGCAGTATGATGAGGCTGAGAAAATGTTGGGTGATGCAGAGAAGTATGCTGCAATCAGCGACAGCGAAAGAGTAAATGTCAATATTGAAAAGGCTGCTTTGTATATCGTAAAAGCAACTATCAATCCTGATCAGGCTGACGATTACAACAGAAAGGCTTATACTATTCTCAATGAGCTTAGAAAAACAGCTCCTGAGGATAAGCGTTTTGACATTGAGCTTACATTTGCAGAGGCATGCGTTAAGATGCAGAAGTACGAGGAGGCTATTAAAGCTGCCGAGGCTCTTATCCCAAGCGACGAAATGCCGAAGCCAATTGACTTTAATCAACCTGATTTCTTCGTTGACATTGACGAATCCGAAATGGACGCAATGGCTGAAGAAGATATGGAAATTATTGACGAGAAAATTACAACAGGCGAACTCAGTGAGGATATCGGTGAATATGCCGAGGTTTCTTATGACGATGACGGCAACCCCGTTCGTGAATATCCAGAAGGCTCGTTTGACGATCTTGCTGATGACGCCGTTACAGATGAAGATATACCTGAGGAATCTGCTCCAAAGGGTGCTGCCGGAGAGATCCCCGCAGAATTGCTTGATAGAGTGTATTTCTTACTGCTTTCATGCTATGCTACTGTTAAAGACTTCGAAAAGGCTTATCAGTTTGGCAGCTTCTTAAAGCATAGCAGCAACGATTATTACGCTTATTTTGCACGCTATACAGCAGCTTTTGCTCTTAAACAGATTTCCGAAACTGTTTCCACTGTCACTAAAGATGACGTTGATAAGAGATATGCCGAGGATATCGCTTTCTATAGAAGCAAGATGCTGCAGGATTCAGATAATAATTTTGCTCTTGTTTTCCGTGCGAGAATGTACGCTGAAACCGGTAAGTTTGTAAAAGCAGAGGAAATGGCGAGCTTGCTGGGAGCAGAGGAGAAAAAATCTCTTATGGGCTACATTGACCAGTGTAGGAAGACCTACAAGGCTATGTAAGCAGAAATAAAAATGGATAGGAGATGATGCAATGAGTCTAAACACTGACATTGTAATTGATGAAGCGGCTTTTAACAAGGCAATTTCCGATTTTGCAGATTTGGCAAGTGAACTTCAGGGCTTACGAGGAGATATCCAGACTATGCTCGAAACTCTGAAAACAGGTTTCGATACCCCCGCAGGCAGAACATTTATCAAATCGTGCGAAGGTAATTTGCTGGAGCCAATTGATCGCCAGAAAGTGGTTATCGACCATATTTCTGAAACCCTTAAAGAGGCAAAGGGCGAGTACACGACTATCTTTAAAGAGTATGACAGTCTGAATGCCTCAATCAAATCATATCAGTCGTAATCCGTTTTTACGGTAAAATAATTTTTAAAACAAAGAAAGGAGTATTGTTATGTCTACTATTCTTAACAGTGAAATCATAAACAATGCTAAGTCAAGCGTGTCAACCTACGTATCCACAGCAAATGCTCTTAAAGATGAGCTCGATAGCCTCATCAACACACTCACAAGTGCCGGTTTTATCGGTGATGCTTCTACTGGTTACAAGGAGTTCTACAACAAGTACGTTGTTCCTGCAATCTTCGACAACCTTACTGTAGAGGGTTCTTCTCTTACAGCTAGCATTACCAGCATGCTCGAAACAATCGAGACCCAGCTCATCAACACTGTTGACCCGCAGCTCGGTGACTTTAACCGTAACCCGAATCAGGGCTAATAGATTATAGAAAAAGGAGATACTATCATGGCTGAAATAGTTTATAAGTTTGAAGAGATGGAAAACGCTGCTAATAATGTTGAAGGTATTATGGGCAGATATGTAAGTGCGGCAAGCACATTCGTTGACGACTTTACAGGTGCTGTAGGCGCTTGGGAAGGCGAGAGTAAGGAGAAGATGATGAGCTTCATCACAGGTGCTGTTAATGAGTACATGTCAAAGACAGTTCCGGATATGCTCCAGTCACTTGCTAACCTCCTCAGAGAGAACGCTAAGCAGATGCAGACAGCTGACCAGCAGATCGCTGAGAATATCCCGCAGTCATTGGGTTAATCCCGTCTGAATATTAAAGCATAAAGCAAAAAAATCCTTACTGATAAAAGAGGCGTGAACTATGGAAGAAAAAGATAATGTAACTCTTTCTGATGTAGAAAGAAACAAGGAATTATTCGAGTATGAAATGACAGAGGTTATATTACAACTGAAAGGTGAATTTGCTAAATTTACCGGTAAGGATTTGAGCTTTGACGAATCTCAAGTTGAAGTAAAAAAACCTGAGATAAGTGAGATTCCTCAGGTGTCAATGGAACTGAATGGTTTTGAGAACGAGGTTGCAGAGGTGAAAGCCGGAAGTAACCAGTTCGATTTACCGGAGCTTAATATGCCTGAAATCAATGTTGACTGTAAGTCTGTTGGCTCAATTAATATTGATTCAATTTCCGGCGGTCAAATGCCGCTCATCGAAAAGCCTGAAACGGTTATTCCCAATGCGTCAATTTCTATTGAGGAAGTTAATGTTTCCGGACTCGATTCTGAGAGCTTGTCGGCTGTTGATGTGCCGTCAGTTCCGGCAGGTGTTGCAAGTGGAAAGCTTGCTGATTTGGCTGCTGTTGATGTTAATCCCGGACAGGCTGTAGTTGGTAATGTTAATGTTACTCCTATGCAGCCAATTACGCTGAGCAGTGCTGAGGTTTCAAAGCCGGAAGTAACGGTTGCTGAAACAAAGAGCATTAGCTTGAATGATAATATCACGGCACAAGTTGACAAGGAAGCTTTTGATAATATAAAGGTTCCTGTTGTTGGTGCTGTTAAAGTGAGTACAATTGACCCGAATGCAAACGGCGTTCAGGTTAGTGTTGAAGGAATGTCGGCAAACGGTTCTCAGGCTGTGGGAGTTGATTTGCCTGATATGAAGAATTTGCAGAGTAAGATAGACAACATTCAAGAGATGACTATCTCACCAAACAAAATTCCGGAAGTGCCTGTTATTGGTTCTCCGACAATCAATGCGGCTGAGGTTGACAATGTTGCATTGAACAGTGTGCAGAGTCCTGTTCTGCATAGTATTGAAAATGTTTCTATTCCTGAGCAGCTGGATTTGAAAAATCCTGTAGGTGTGAATGTTCCTGATGTTAAGAAGTACGATTTTTCATCTGCTGTAAATAATGCTCAGAATGTGAATGAGGCTGTAAAAGCTGATGTGAATCTTGAAATTCCTGATATGAAGAACATTTCTATCGGAGAATTAAACACAGACTCGGCAGATGTGAATTTGCCAAACATGATGTCGTCTGAGCAGATTGATATTTCTGAAACGGTTGCCCGTATGCAGAATATGGCTCCTGTGTCAGTCGATACAAGCGAGATGAACAAAATTGAAATTCCTGCAAAGAAAGACGTTTCCGAGGAAATTCAATCAATTCTCGATTCAATCAATTAAATAAGAAAATAACATAATACAGTGAATAGGTCTATCTTATTCACTGTATTAGATAATTATAATGAACAATATATAAATTTACATAGCGAAGGAAATTTTTATGAAGAAGACAATTAGTGCTTTAATTGTTTTACTAATGTTAATATCTCAGTTTGCCATTGCAGCTTCAGCGGATTCAAAATCGAAGGTTCTGCAAACGTATTTTACCGAGGACGGTGAAACGTTAAAGATTTTTCTCTCTCAGAAATTAGATGACGATGCACAGGTGTTAATTGCTAATGAACAGTTCCCGGCGACTATCAAAAATTCTAATGTACAAATAAATACAGTATTTTTGATTGACAATTCGACTTCAATGCCGTATAATCAACGTGATACCATTAAAAAAGCAATTAACAAATATGTTGCAGATATGCCGTCAAATGAAAAGGTTAAGATTGCTAAATTTGATAAAAAAACAACTTTTTTGGCTGATGATTATTCAAGAGATAAAGAGTATATAAAATACGAGCTGTCAAAAGTGGATTTTAACGGACAGGCTAGCCTTGTGTATGATGCTCTTTTGAAGGTGGTTAATTCTGCTTCTGTAAAAAACGATGTCTATTATAGAACCATTTTGATTACAGATGGCGTTGATTCGGAAGAGGGAACTTCATTTGAGTACCTAAAAAGCCAAATTAGCGATAACTCAAGATACCACGTTGACATAGTTCAGTCGAGCGAAACTAATAAGAAAGATGTAAATTTGAAAGCTATTTCCGAGTTAAGCTCAAATACGTTTACTCTGTTTAATGATAAAAAATCTTTTGCCAGTTTAAAGCCTAAAACTGTTGCGATGCTTAAAGTGAAGCTGAGTAATTCTGTTACTACAGGAGAACTAAAGGGCGTAACTGTAAAAAACGGTGAGGAGAGTATTTCTCTTGGTTCTATCATTTTTCCACAGGTTGAGATAGAGGAGTCTGTTGTAAGTACCGAAGAGGATTCGGAGGAAGAGGATACCGCATCCGATGAAACAGATTCTATGGAAACAGATACAGAAGAAACAGTTTCGTCACCCGATGAGCCTGAGAAGAAGGAAGGCGGTTCTACACTTTTTGTTGTAGGAATTGTTTTAATTGTTCTTTTGGTAATTGGCGGCGGCGTGGCAGCGTTTATTTTTATCAGAGCGAAAAATGCGAAGAGCTGCTATGTGTCCGTTATCATACGAAAAGACGATGCTCGTGATACCGACGGTGTTGGCAATAATGTCTGGAAGTTCCCGGTTAATTCTGAGTTCAGAGTTGGCAGAACCTTTAGCCCGATTTCTAATGATAACAAACCTCTTCCTAAAAACCATTATGCAATATGCGAGCGTGCAACTGCCGAAGATGCTACTAGTATCGGTCGAACTGCTTTTTCATTGAAATATGATAAAAAGACAAATGCACTCACTATTAAGAATATTGCTTCCGGTGCGATTTTCTCAATTCAGACTCCGGACAGAAAGTTTGATATGAAAAGCGGTCAGACTTCTATGATTACTGTAGGTAACAATATCTTGTTGGGAAACTATACTACGGTTACTATACAGGATATTACTATTAATGATTAAGAAAAATGTCATAAATAATAGCAAAAAATGGAGACGTTATGGAAAGTAATAAGTTACTTATTGGCGTACAATTTATTAACGATGACGGCTCAAGCTTCGTTTTTGAGTTGATTGTGCTTAGAGATATCACTCTCAGGCAGCTAATAGACGGTGTTGGATACGGTTTGGGAAAAAAGTCGTATGATGATATATATAAACTCTGTGAAAGTATTTTTCGTTACTGCGTTTCCGATATGGACGAAGAGGGCGTGTTTAGAAAAATCACCTTGACTTCCTATAACGAAGCCCTTAATTCTCGCAAGAATATGGCAAACAGAGTTATACTAACGTATGATGACCTCAGCAAAATGCTGTATGAGGTGGGATTTATCACATCTACAAAAATTGTATTTGACTGTACGGAACAATATCAATCGTTCGAAATAAATACTCAGAATATTATTCCGGCGTTTAATCCCGGCAATAGAGTCAATACTTCAATCATATTTCCTGAGTATAATATTAGTACACGTCAGATGTATAAATTTGACGATACTCCGATTGAGATTATTCCTCCGTCAGACCCTCCTGCTCCACAGAAACAGAACCTGTTTTTTACGCTTCTGTCGCCTCTTATGATGATTTCTGTAACAATTCTTGTGCGTGTCCTAATGGATAATGGAAGCGGCAATGCCTACAGAATGATTGCTTTCAGTGCGTCAATGAGTGTAGTTACAATTATTATGTCGGTAATCAATTGGGTTCGTCAGAAAAAAGATTTCAAAAAGAGCCTAAAGGATTGGCGTGAACAGTATCAGCTGTACATTTCTAAGATAATAAAGGAAATTCAAAAGCGTAAAAGTTTTGATGTAAAAAAGCTTAATGAATTGTATCCTGATGTTAATGATATTTTGGACAGCAATAAGGTAAGCCAAAGTGTGTACAGTATTTCAAGCAATATTTTTAGCCGAGATTTTGCCGATAGTGACTTTTTGACGGTTCGTCTTGGTGTTTCAGATGATGTTCGAAGCATGTTTGAAATACGTGGCACTGCTAAGGACGTTGTGTTTTCTGCCTCAAACTTTGAATTTGCAGATGATAACGTTAAGCTTTTTATCCCCTCGGATAAGGATTATAAGTATACTGAGGATAAGAATTTTTATTTGAACAATTTGCCGAATTTCTTGGCAAACAGATATAGAAATATGACTGATTGTCCGCTGATGTTTTCATTAAAGAACTGCGGTGCATTGGGTATTGTTTCGCCAAATTATAATGTAACAAATGTTATTATGGAAAGAATGATATTTGATTTGTGCTTTTATCATTCTCCTGATGATTTGCAGTTTGTTGTGCTTTTCCCAAAGACTGATGATGTCGGACAGATTGAACAGTATATCAGCATATATAAATTTCTGCCGCATTTCAGAGAGCTTTTTACTGATAGATCGCAGTTCGTTTTTGACCAGAAAGACGCCAATTCAATTTTCAGTATTATGATGACAATATTGGCGGAGCGTTCGTCCGGAGAATCCAGATTGCCGCATATCGTGTTCATTGTGCATGAGGAGTATGGTCTAAAAGAACACGCTTTGGCTCAGTATCTTCCAAAGGTACCGGAAGACGGTCAACAGTTTGAAAACATACTGGGGTTGACGTTCATCTTTCCGAAGCTTTATAAGGAACATCTTCCTAGCTATTGTAACTATGTTATGAATTTGAATGGCAACAGCGGCGATTTGATTCCACACGAAAACGAAAAATTAAAGAAGAGCTTCTCGTTCAAGGTTTCCGATAACTGGGAAGGTCATCTTTATAATTCCTATAAAATCCTTTCCGCTTTGAGTTACGCAAAGATTTCTGCAAACGGTAAGGTGCCGTCAAACGTAAGTCTGTTTGAGCTTTACGGATTGAGCAAAAATAATGTTGATATTGGAGCTTTTTGGGACGGCGTTGACGGTGTAAGAAAATATGATGTAAAAGAGTCGATAGGTGTTCCGATAGGCAAGACCGACAGCGGAATTACCACTCTTGATTTGCACGAAAAATATGACGGTCCGCATATGCTTGTTGCCGGAACTACCGGTTCAGGTAAGTCGGAAACAATCATCTCTTATCTTTTGGGACTTTGCCTGTGCTACCGCCCTGATGAGATTAATCTGATGCTTGTAGATATGAAGGGCGGCGGATTCATTAAGAGAATTGGTACGCTTCCTCACGTTGTTGGTTCTGTTACCGATGTTGACGGTGACGAAAACGGCACAGGTGCGGAGTATATGCTCAAACGATTCCTCAATGCTCTTACGTCAGAAATTAGAAGAAGAAAAATTCTTTTCAATTCAATGCACGTTGACAGCATTAACGGATATATCGAGGCTTGCAGAAATATTGATTCTCACCTGAATTCTATCAACAATAAGCTCCGAGGCGAAAACAAAGAGGAGCTTAGCGAAAAGGAAATGAATGAGATTCGTGAGCAGGCAAAGAACGATTCATTGGCACATTTGATTCTCGTTGTCGATGAGTTTACAGAGTTGAAACGATTCTCTACAGAAAACAACGATGTAGACTTTATCGGCGAAATTACAACTATTGCCAGAGTTGGACGAAGCTTGGGCTTACATATTATTCTTATTTCACAGAATATTGAGGGTGCTATAACAGATGATATTCGTGTAAACTCTAAATCCAGACTGTGCTTAAAGGTTGCAACTCGTCAGGCTTCAAAGGAAATGATCGGCAATGATTTGGCGGCAAGTCCGACAATGCCGGGTAATGGACGAGGCTATTTGCTGGTTGGTACAGGTTCGAAGTTTGAATATTTTCAGTCGGCTTATTCCGGCGCGGTAGTTGAGGAAAATATGGAAAACCCAATTGAAATTATCGAGGCAACTAAAACGGGTTCATATACAGTATTTTATCGTTCGGAAAAAGACAATATGGTTTACAAGAACAGAAAGAAAGAGCTTGAAAAATTAGGAAAACTGGAAACTCAGCTCAATGCTGTTGTAGGCGCTATCAAGACCTATTATGATCAAAATAGTCACAGATACCCCGTTCCGCACATTGTTTTCCAGAAACCGCTTCCAAACAAAATGGTTTTGAAAAACGGTTGTATATATGAGTACCAAGACGGAAAATATGAGCCGGTAAGGGAGGTTTGATTTGCTGTGAAGGATTTGGAAATGGGCATCTACGATGACCTTGATAATCAGACTCAGCCTTTGCTGTATATAAATATATTGCTGAGCCATGTAATTATTTTCGGGAATCATATGACAGGTAAGACAACTTTCCTGAAAACTATGCTCGTAAGAATGCACCAAAACATTCAGCAGGGCGATAAGGAAGAAACCTACATTATAGATTTCGGCGGAAATATCGGAGATTACGCAGATTTGCCTTTGGTGTCTGCCTGCTTTGACAGTGCCAACGAGGAGAACGTCAGACGAATTTTCAGGACGGTTGAAAACAAGCTTGAAAGAAATATTCGTTTGCTGAGATCCAGCCAGTTTATTGACGCTTACTACAATCAGGATATGCCCAGACCAACGCATTTAACGCTGATTATAGATAATGTGAATTCGTTCCTTGCTGACGAGAGATACATGTCTTATCAGGAGGATTTGCTGAAATTCTGTAGAGATGGACTTTCCAAAGGTTTGAGCGTTGTGTTTACGGCTAGCGATGTCGGAAACGGCTTGGGTAGATTTATGGGCAACTTCGGCAAAAAGTTTGTCTTTGACGTTGACGCCGATAAGTATATTGAAATTCTCGGCATGAAGATTGCACAGCCGATGAAGAACCCCGGAAGAGGCGTTTCTATTATAGACGGCAAACCAAGAGAGTTTCAGGCTTTCCTTCCGTTTGAGAATGATAAAGAGGAGCTTGGTGCGTTTATCTCGGAGATGTCAAACTCCGGTATATATAAGGCGGAAAAGCTTCAGGGCTTTGATCAGGATTTAACGTTTGTGAATTTCTTTCAGTATTGTTCCGGAAATCTTACTGTGGAGCAGGTTGAGGTTGAGGATAATATTGCAGTTGGTTTGGACTATTATGAGCATTTGCCTGTAACGGTCAATCTTAAAGAAATGCACTCAATTGCTATCTATGGAAAAAAGAGATTCGGTAAGACAAATCTTGTTAAGATTATCCTGCAATCCCTTCGCAGGCAGCACCCGGATTATGTGGTTGTGCTTTTTGACGACGGAAGAAACCAACTTGGAGAATTTCATCTTGAAAATGATCCCAATTCGGTGTATATTAATAATATAGACCAGTTGAAAACATATTTAGAAAGCAACGGTTACGCTTCTACTTCAACAGTTGGAAGAAGAGAGCCGTTTAAAGAAAAGGATACACCGGTGACAGTTTTTGTGCTGCAAAACAAAATTCTGTTCCAGAGTATCGGAAAGCAGCTTTTAAAGACTTTTTCAGATATGACCGCAAAAGCTGAGGAGAAGGGCTATTACTTTATTTATTCTGATCTGCGAAAGATAAGCAACAACGATAGAGAAACAGAATCATATCTTAATAATAGCTTTTCGGTTGCATTTTTGCTGGACAATATTTCTGAATTTGTTGCTGATAAGGGCAGCCGCTCGGTGTTCGGCGAAATGGACGCAAAGGATCTTAAAAACGAATATGCTCGCTGTGAATTAGGCGATGGATATTTCTATGATATTGAAAGTGATGAATTGAAAAAAGTAAAAATTATTAAAGCTTAGAGGAGGTTTTTACAATGGCAGATGGTGGATACGTTCTTTTGGACACGAAAGCTTTTGACGCTGTAATAGATCAGAAGGATTCTTTGGTTCAGAGGTACGACAAAATTAATACGATGTATGATGAAATAGTAAATACGTTGCTTGCTGATTGGGTTGGCAGAGGTGCAGCAGCATTCAAAGACGACGCCAATAACGTTAAGGCAAATATCAGCGGTATTTACGACATTCTCAAAATAATGTGCGATACTCTTGTTGACTGTCGTGCAATCTTTGAGGAATGCGACAGTGCTTTGGGTGAGTTCAACAGGAATCCTAATACTCAATAATGTGAAGTATATCGAGGTGTTAGTATGGGTTTGATATTTAAGAGTATACCTGATAACGGTTTCAATATGGACGGTCAATCCGGTGCGAATGTTTCAAATCCAACTCCGCAAAGACGTAGTTCACAAGCAAGTGAAGTGCCGATGAATGTCGGTACTTCCTTGCGTAATGAGGGTGGAGAATCAAATTCGCAGAACGAAGCCTTTCAAAATAATAATGTTTTGGAAGACCAATATAGCCGTGAAACGGTGCCTCTTCCAAGAGGAATAGCTAGAAAATTAAATAATGAAGTAAATGATTTAAATCAAATTTCCACCCCCGTCATAAAACAAATTCCCAACGGGGGAAATATTAATTATATGAACTCTTCGGGGCAGGTGACGAATCCAAGCCCAACGAGAAGACCGACAAATACAAATCCGCCGGCGCAGTATCCGCCAAATGTGACGAATCCAAGCCCGACGAGAAGACCGATAAATACAAATCCGCCGGCGCAGTATCCGCCAAATGTGACGAATCCAAGCCCGACGAGAAGACC
>CACYEJ010000072.1 GCA_902773395.1 uncultured Ruminococcus sp. | reverse complement strand
TGACTCCATATCAAGGTAGTGGTGTGATTGTACAGCTGTTACTATATCAAATTCATTATCAAAATCCAGATGTTGAGAATCTATATTAAAATTATGTGACGGTTTCGGTATTACACTTTCGCAATTTTTCGCAGAGGGTGCTATGGTTGAAATGCCACCGGAACTGCAACAGCTATTTGACGGCTGGGTAAACCTCACTCCGAAACAAAAAGCGGCTGTTCTCCAGATGATTGACACTATGAACTGAAAATGATATAAAAATATAGGATACTGCCCATCGAAAGACAGTATCCTATCCATACATAAAATAACTGAGGAAATAAAATTTGATTCTGATATTGACACCGCACCCGATAACCCTTATAATAAAAACAGTTACTATTTATTTCATTTGCTTTTTGCAATGTGTCCCCAACAATTATGGGACGGTTTCAGATTAGCACCATATTGACTTTGGTTGAGGTGTTTATGGCATAGAGTTATCTGTGCAAGATCATGCCTTTCGGCAGACGCTGAGGGGTAGTTATATACAAAGACAATTTCATAAAATAACGAGGACTGTAAGGTTATTCAGAAAGAGAAATAATCTTGCAGTCATCTGGCAGTCCAAAAATTTATGTGTTTATTAGGATAAATCAGAAGAAGTGTTATTAAGAATCTTCTCCTGTTTCATATCTTTTTGCTCCCCACCAACCCGGCATCAAGTCACGCAAGAGTACCGTTTGCCGAGATTGGTAATCCGTGATTATTTCCATATTGCGATTCTCATAGGAAAGTTGCATCAGGAATTCTCTACAAGCTCCACAAGGCATTCCACTTCCTTCTATATCACTTCGAGGAGGTTCGTTTCTAAATGCAATAAGTCTTTTAATAACTGTTTGACCACTGTTCACATACATATTTAAAGCGGCTACTCTCTCTGCACAAAGGTTCATAACCCCACTGCATCCTTCGATACAAAAACCTGTAAATATCTCCCCATTTTCTGCTTCAACAGCACAAACAACATGATGTGCCGTAATAAATGGTGTTACATCTTTCGGATGGTATTCTTCTTTTGCTTTCTCATATAAAATTTCCCAAATATCCATTATTTTCACCTCGAATTTCGATTTATCACATCTAACGACAGTTTTTATTATGGCACAAATAACCATAGAAATCCATATATTTTTCCAAATTAGTAGGACTTCAAATACCCGGATATTAGGTCTTTATCTTGATAGTTATATACGCTGAAAATGCAAGCTTGGCAAAAGCTATTACATCATACTGAAATAAAATCTGCTCTACACAGCCGTTACCCGTGCCAAAAGCAGGGTAATCCTTGTCGGTCAGCGACAGGCGATTTTTATGGCTGTCAATAAGACTGAAACGGATCAGCGGAACACTTAGCTCGGCAAAAGAATATGAACAAAGACCGCAGGGGAAGGAATTGCTCTTTCCTCTGCAATATTTTTACAAAAGAGTGATCAAAAATGATACCCAAAAATAAAGAAAACGCTTGACACAAACCGTTTCATTAAATACAATAAACCTAATAGAAACAAAGTCTTTTGACTATTGAGAGGTAACGCGAAATGAAAACTGTCATCATTCATGGTCAGAATCATAAAGGTTCAACCTATCATATCGCTAAAACACTTGCTGATAAAATTGGAGGGGAAACAACAGAATTTTTTCTTCCGAAGGATTTTGATGAATTTTGTATAGGCTGTACAGCATGCTTTACAAAATCAGAAACTCTGTGTCCTCATTATGAAAAACTCAGAAAAATAACAGAGGCTATGGACACAGCTGATCTCATTATTTTAGCAAGCCCTGTGTATGTTTATCATGTTACGGGAGCGATGAAAGCTTTTTTAGATCATTATGGTTATCGCTTCATGGTACACCGTCCTGAAAAAAGTATGTTTAACAAGCAGGCAGTCTGTATTTCCACTGCAGCAGGTGCTGGCATGAAAAGTACCAACAAAGATATGTCAGACAGTACCTTTTTCTGGGGGATTGCAAAAACATATCGATACGGAGTTGCCGTTAGGGAAACATCATGGAACAGAGTAAATGATAAAATAAAGAAGAGAATCGACAAAAAAACGGATTCTCTTTCACGAATGATACTCAAAAAACATGGAAAAGTAAAACCTTCGCTAAAAACCAAAGCGTTTTTCCAAATTATGCGAATGTTACAAAAAACAGGCTGGAATGAGGCTGATGTTGCATATTGGAAAGCGAAAGGCTGGTCAGGTAAAAAACGTCCCTGGAAATAATTATGAAAAAACATCTGATTTTGGGCGGTATAATCAGAAATACTTATGGAAGATTAAAATTAAAGACACAATAAGAGCAGCTATTTAAGAACAATTTAAATCTGAATATATACCAACCGAAAACGGCAAATACAGATTAAGTTATTTGGCTGCCTGAAATTAAAAAAATTCAGTAAAAAGACCAAAAGAAATGATTTAGCAAACCATTCCTTTTGGTCATAAATCAATCGAGGTGACAGGACTTGAACCTGCGGCATCTTGGTCCCAAACCAAGCACTCTACCAAACTGAGTTACACCTCGGAACTGACATACTCATCTGACAGCTTCTATATTATATCGCATATTTAGATTTTTGTCAATACTTTTTTTGAAATTTTTTTCAAGTTTTATTAAAAATTCTTTTATCTCTAAACCATCGCTAAAACCTACAAGCTTTCCACCAACACCAACTACACGATGACATGGAATTACAATCGGCAGTGAATTTTTGTTATTTGCACTGCCAACAGCACGACACGCTTTCGGCTTGCCAATTCTCTCGGCAATATCCTTGTAGGTGCGAAGCTCACCGTATGGAATCTTCAAAAGCTCTGTCCAAACCAGCTTTTGAAATTCTGTACCGTTAATCAGTAAGGGCAAGTCAAAACTGTACCTCTCCCCTCTAAAATATTCGTCCAGCTCTCGTTTGGCAAGCAATCCTAGATATGAAGGCTCACCGGAATTCTCCGCACGCTTATCCTTTAGCAATAGAATCGCCGTCACAGCTTTGGCATTGTCCTCAACTGCAATACAACCTATCGGACTGTAAAATTCATATCTGTTCATAAAGTTATTTTCGACTTTCTGCAAGCTCTATCAGTTTTTGAAGCTGCTCATCAGTTGTTGTACAAGTGCCTATCGGATTCACATTCGAGGTGTTTACTCCGTGAAAATCAGTGCCGCCTGTCATTATCAATCCATGACGAACACAAAGCTTGGAAAGCTCCTCTGCGTCGGTATCTCTCGCTCTCGGATAATTCACCTCAATACCGTCCAGTCCCTTTTCAATCAATTCAAGCATAACGTCATAGCTGTCATATACTGCCGGGTGAGCAAGCACAGCCACACCGCCTGACTCTTTAACAAGTCTTAGTGCTTGAAATACATCAGGATATTCAAAGCTCGTTTTTGCTATTCCAAAACGTCTGTCAAAAAGCTTTCTAAACAAATCTCCGAACATCTCGTCTGTATAGCCTGCGTCCATTAACGCCTGCATAACGTGCTGTTTATATATAGATGAGCTGCCGGCTGAACGGCGTAAAATCATATCATACGGAATCGGATAAGCTCGCATTACCTTTTGTATAGAAACGCTCATGGCTTTTTTTCTGCTGCGGTTAGTCGCTCTCAGAACACTCGAAAGACGCTCGGTATTATTAGGCATATAGCACAGCAAATGTACCTTTCGCTTGCGATTATAATCAAAACAGGAAATCTCCGTTCCGGGTATGATTTTTACTCCAAACTTCTCTCCAAATACCATTGCCCGCTCTGAACCCTGAAATGTATCGTGGTCAGTCACAGAAATAGCGTTAAGACCTTTATGCTTTGCCAAAAGCACAAGCTCATCTATTGCAGTTGAACCATCGGATATTTTTGAGTGACAGTGTAAATCAGCAGACATATCTTTACCTCCGCTTTGCTGTAGAATAAATTCTAGCTTTCGAATGTGCAATTATAACAGGAAATTCGCTTTATATCTTATCGCACATATATATTTTACACTGAAATTCGATTTGTGTCAAGTCTGCACATTTCAAAAGCAGCAGGACACCATTAAGATATCCTGCTGCTTTTCTATAACAAAGTCAAGCTAACATTAAATTTCAAAAAATTACTTTACGCTGTAAAGCATCTGACCATAAGAAGCATACGGCCAATATTTTGCGTCCATCGACATTTCCATCTCGTCTGCAACAACTCTTGCCTCCTGCATTGCCGGGAACACCTCGTCAGCGTAGAAGTTTGCAAGCTCCTGACCGTCTGAGATATCGGCAGCCTTTAAGAGAATTGCATCAAGCTTATCAATTCTCTTTGAGAAGCAGAGCTGAAGCTTTGAAAGCTTTGTAGCAAGCTCAACCTCAAGCTCAGAGGGAATATCAGCAGAAAGTGCTTTCTTCGCACTTGCAGTGTCAACAAGTACTTTCACAAACTTTGATACTGCCGGAATGATATCCTTCTTTGCCATATCAATCATAGTCAATGCCTCGATATTAATTACCTTGGAGTAATTCTCAAGGAGGATCTCATATCGTGCATGAAGCTCTGCTGTGCTGTAGATCTTGTGCTTCTTGAAGAGAGTTTCGTTCTTTTCGTCAATGTAATGTGCAAGTGCAGCCGGAGTTGTACGAAGGTTCATCAAGCCTCTTCTCTCAGCCTCTACAATCCACTCAGGTGCATAGTTGTTGCCGTTGAATACAATTTTCTTGTGTTCAAGATAGGTTCTCTTAATGAGCTCAACAACTGCTGAATCGAAATCCTCAGCTTTTTCCAGTTCATCGGCAAACTGCGACAGCTCTTCTGCAACCATTGTATTGAGCATAATGTTCGGGCAGGAAATATTGTCGTTGGAACCAAGCATACGGAACTCGAACTTGTTGCCTGTAAATGCAAAAGGCGAAGTACGGTTACGGTCGGTAGTATCCTTTTTCAGATCTGCAAGAACCTCAACACCAGTCATAAGCTTATTATCGGAATCCGACTTATAATCCTGACCGGCAACAAGAGCCTCCAAAACGCCTTCAAGGTCGGTACCGATAAACATTGAAACGATAGCCGGAGGTGCTTCGTTTGCGCCAAGTCTATGATCATTGCCTGCTGATGCAGCAGAGATTCTCAACAAATCCTGATATTCGTCAACAGCCTTGATTACAGCAACAAGGAACAAAAGGAACTGATGATCATTGAACGGATCCTTGCCGGGGTTCAAAAGATTTTTGCCTTCATTAGTGCTGATAGACCAGTTATTATGCTTACCGCTGCCGTTTACACCTGCGAACGGCTTCTCGTGGAGAAGACACTCCATACCATGACGGTTAGCAATTCTCTTCATCATCTCCATTGTGAGCTGATTATGATCTGTTGCGAGGTTTGTTGTAGTGAAAATCGGAGCAAGCTCATGCTGAGCCGGTGCAACTTCATTGTGCTTTGTCTTTGCATAAATGCCAAGCTTCCAAAGCTCCTCGTCAAGATCCTTCATAAATGCGGAAACTCTGTCCTTAATCTTACCGAAGTAATGGTCTTCAAGCTCCTGACCCTTTGGTGCACGAGCACCGAAAAGTGTTCTGCCTGTGTATGTAAGATCCTTTCTGGAATCGAACATTTTCTTATCAATGAGGAAATACTCCTGCTCAGGACCTACAGTTGTAATTACTCTGGTTGTTTCTGTGTCGCCGAAAAGTCTGAGAACTCTTACAGCCTCGTTGCTGATTGCCTCCATTGAACGGAGCAGCGGAGTTTTCTTATCGAGAACATCGCCTGTATAAGAGCAAAAAGCAGTAGGAATACAGAGTGAACCGTCCTTAATGAAAGCGTATGAAGTCGGATCCCATGTTGTATAGCCACGAGCCTCAAATGTAGCTCTAATACCGCCCGAAGGGAAGCTTGAAGCATCAGGCTCGCCCTTAATGAGCTCCTTGCCGCTGAACTCCATAATAACCTTGCCGTCCTCGGTAGGATTAATGAAGCTGTCGTGCTTCTCAGCAGTAACGCCGGTCATCGGCTGGAACCAGTGAGTAAAGTGTGTGCAGCCGTTTTCAACTGCCCAATCCTTCATTGCATTAGCCACAATATTAGCAACGTTAATATCAAGTGGCTGACCGTCTTTTATTGTCTTTTTGAGTGCTTTATATGTCTGCTTAGGAAGTCTTTCCTTCATAGTTCTGTCATTAAAAACAAGGCTGCCGAACAGCTCAGGTACATTTGCCATAATCATCTTCCTCCATAAATAAAAAAATACGGCACTGAGGACATCTTTTCACGTCCACAGCGCCGTTGCTGTTGTTTACAGTTAAGATTATAAACCCAATTTTAAAATAAGTCAATAGTCAATTTTTTACAAACATATTGCAAAATCACGTTTAAATTTTATATTACATTTTTTTCAAATCGAATAGTCTATCAATTGAGGCTGACCCTTTAGCTAAATTGGTAAGCGGACAATCCGTCTTTACTCTTGAGCATTGGCTCTTTCGGCAGCTCTGGCACTGATAATATCCTCCAGCTCTCGCTTTGTAAATCTGTGATTTTTATTGCAGAAATGGCAATTTGCAACCGCATAGCCTTTCTCATCAGCAAGAGAACGTATCTCGTCATCAGAAAGCTTAGAGATTGCTCTTACCACTCTTTCCTTGCTGCATCGGCAAACGTAATCAATCGGCTGCTCATCAAGAACCTCAACCTCGTATCCGTCCAGCGCCTTTTTGCACATATCGAGAATAGACATACCCTTAGCAAGCATCGTTGTGACAGGCTCCAGCTTTGTGATGTTCTGTTCAATCTTAGTAATAGTTTCGTCTGTAGCTCCTGGCAGCAGCTGAATAAGCATACCTCCGGAAAGAAGCAGCTCGCCGTCCTCCTTATTTATCAGAACACCCAATGCACACACCGTAGGAATCTGCTCACTTACGGCATAATAGCTTGTGATATCCTCTGCGATTTCCCCAGAAAAAAGAGGGCAAACTCCAATATACGGCTCACCTGTACCGTAATCTCGCATTACATTAATTACGCCGTCCTTACCTACTGCCTTTGCAACATTGATTTTGCCGTTGGGATAATACTCCGTTTCTGTTTGCGGATTTTCAACGTAGCCACGAACATTTCCCTTGCTGTCGCCAACTGCCACAATTGCACCCAAAGGACCGCCGCCGTTAATTCTGACGGTAACAGCGGCATTACTCTGTTTAAGCATTACGCCCATAATCGAAGCAGCAGTAAGCGTTCTGCCGAGAGCCGCCGAAGCAACGCTTGACGTATGATGAAGCTTCTTGCCCATATAAGCAATATTGGTTGTATCAGCAGCAATTGCAATAGCTGCACCGTCTGATGTAATGCAGCGAATCAGCTTATCCTGATGCTTTGGGGCATTTTCATCTGCATAGATTTCTTGTGAATTATTTTTTATATCATTAGACATATTTTGTATTCCTTTCATTTTTATATCAAATTAATTTAGTTTTCTTGCAACAAATGTTACTCTCTGTGAATCTTCTTTAGGCTGTTCAAAACTCATATCATCGTACATTCCCAAAACCTCAAAGCCGTTTTCAAAAAGCATTTTTTCCACCTCATGAAGAGAATACGCATATTCCTTAAAACATTCTGAGCTTCTTACGTATAAATCATTATTATCCGGAATGAAGAAATCAAGCTCAATTTCTACGCTGTTATCTTTCTTATCATACGTATTTCTCCAAACGCAGAACACCTCGTCTGTATCGTAAACATAGGAGTTATTTCCCAAAATCTGACTATGCTTATATACAGTATTCACGTCAAATATAAATAATCCGCCCTCTTCCGTAAAAGCAGAAAGTTTTTGAAAGGCTTTCGTAACCTCGCTTTTTCCTTGCAGGTGGCTAATACTGTCGAGCGTACAAATACAAGTATCAATCAATCCGTAAAGCTGAAGCGACTGCATTTTCTGATTCAGAAAGAAAATATCAAGTTCTTCCTCAGCAGCTTTAAACTGAGCCTGCGAGAGCATTTCGGCTGACGCATCTACCCCGTAAATATCAAATCCACGTTTTTTCAGCTCAATAGTTAGCGTACCCGTACCGCAGGCAAGGTCAAGCACACATTCAGGATTATGGTTAAAACGCTTAAAAATTTCGCATATATAATCAGCCTTTACCTGATAATCCACATTGCGGGTAAGTCCGTCGTAAAACTCTGCGAAAACGCCGTAAGACATTACTCCTCACCCTTTTCGTCTTCTTCGAGTGCCTTCAACCTATCAAACACAAGGGCATAGCCGTCACAGCTAGTATAATTAAGAGAACGGTTTACACGGCTTATTGTAGCTGTGGAAGCCCCTGTTTCGGCAACAATCTTGCTGTATACAGTTTTTTCGCTGAGCATTTTTGCTACCATTAATCTTTGCGACATTGCTTTAAGCTCAGGCACAGTGCAAAGATCCTCAAAAAATTTACGGCAATCCTCTATTGTTTCAAGTGTGGTAATAGCTTTAAACAAATACTTTAAATTTTCTTCGTTCAAGTTCGCATTCATTTTCTTAAACTCCTACCTTTTATATTATATTCTCATATATCGCAGAAAGACATCACTCAATCTAAAAAAGTCGAATTATACTGTCTGCGGTTTAATCTTTTAAAATTTAGTGTACTAAAATTTTATCACATATTAAAGCAAATGTAAACCCTTTTTCAGCAAATTACGCAGCGTGTTTTATCCTATTCTTCAAAAGTATTGACACCAATAACCAAAATGAACTATAATAAATTCGACTACAGTAAATTTTCCGAAAGGAACTTCGCAATATGTTGAAATATAACAAAACACAGTATGATAAAATAAAATCATTTACCACTGCACGAAAGTCACGGTTACTCACGTTTAAGTTTATTTATAAAGTACTTCCTATATTCGTATTTATCTCGTATCCGATACTTCTTCTGAGCTTGATTTTTAACAATGACGAACGGCTTCTGAGATGTATTACCGTACCGCTTGGTGTATTTGTAACTGTTACTATTATCCGAATATTCGTCAACTGCCAAAGACCTTATGAATGTTTGGAAATAGAGCCGCTCATGCACAAATCCACTAAGGGTAAATCTTTTCCGAGCAGACACACCGCAAGTGCCGCAGTAATTGCAATGGCTGTTTTTTATATTAACGTTCCACTAGGAATTGTTTGCTTGGCGGCTTCAATGCTGATAGGTCTTTCGAGAATAGTCGCCGGAGTACATTTCCCACGAGATGCAGCAGCCGGATTTTTGTATGCGGTAGTAATGTCGGTCTTGTTTCTTTACATTCTTTAAAAAACATTTTCATAACTTGTAAAAACTGCTCCTCCCTGTAAAAACTTACCAACGGGGAGGAGCAGTTATGTCAGGACATCCGCACTGACAGATCATGTTTAATTTTTCAATAGCTAAGCACGATTTTATGATTGCCAATTCCCCTATGCAATGAGCTGTCGGCAAGGACGAACGACAATATACTCACGGTAAAAAGACCGCTTTCACACCTTATTATTCATACTCAACAACGTCAACCCATTTAAGGAGCATTTCCTTCTCAGCAGGGTTGCCCTTAACAGACTGAGCAGCAGCAACGATTGGAAGCCACTTCTGAATGTACTGGATTGCTGTATCACTCTTCAAGCTATAGAGCTTGAGGAATTTGTCTGCTGTCTCGTCTTCGCCTCTGAGCTTAAAGTAGAGGTAAGTATTTGCAGCGTCAGCAGCAGCGTTACCCTGTGTAGCATGAGACCAGTCAAGGATATACGGAGTACCGTCAGATGTAATAATGATATTAGAGGGGTTGAAGTCGCCGTGGCAAACCTTGTTGTGCTTAGGTGTAGACTCCAGACGAGTATCAAGCTCATAACGAATAGTAGCGTTAAGACCAGACTCTGCAATTCTTCTTCTCATCTTGAGCTTGAGGTTATTAAGAAGCGGCTGCTTCTGCTCATGAACAACAATCTGAAGCTCAACAAAAAGCTCAAGGTACTCGTCAAACTTCTCAGGATTATCTTTCATAAGCTTCTCAAGGGTATCGCCCTCAATAAAGTCGGACACGATTGCCCACTTGCCGTCGATCATATTAATTGCACGAATGCCGGGGATATTGAGGTTAGTTTCCTCAATCCTAGCCTGATTGAGTGCCTCGTTCAAAATATCGGATTTTGAAAAGTCGTTGTCAAAAACCTTAACGGCTGTATCGTCCACACGATAAATCGTCTTCTTCTCTCTCTCGGCGATAACAATAGCATTCTCTAAACTCATATTTATTCTCCTTTATAAATAAATTTCTGTTACGGTAAACGTTTCAGATAAATAGATACAAGATAAATTTTAAACTCCTGTGTACTGTCTTGTTAATGTTTAATCAATCACTATAATTTTAAATATCATTTTCAGTTAAAGCCGTATTCTCCTGCGTTTTAGGCATATGAACACTGACATATTAAACAATCACAATAAAATATTCTGTTATGAGTTAAAATATCCATTGAATATATTATACAGTCTTTTCAGCGAAATTGCAAGTAAATTATGCAATTCGCCCCTACTTTTTTTTGAACTTTTTGTGAACAACTGAGATTCATTTAAAAATAAACATCAGATTTTCTTTTATTACTCTTATTTAAAAATATAACGCTTATGACAATTTAACACAATAAAATCCCTATCCGAAAACAGTTTCATTTTTGGATAGGGATAATCTTTTTTTACATGGTATACTTTCTTTGTACACCTGAGATCAATTCCGTCAATATATACCTTTATATCGGTTGCTTATTGCTTTACAGAAAACTTAAACTCATCATCTGCAAAATCACACTCTACCTTATC
>CACYEJ010000071.1 GCA_902773395.1 uncultured Ruminococcus sp. | reverse complement strand
CTCCAGCGGCACATTATACATTCGATCTCGTAAATATGCCGTCCGATTTGTTTCTATACCGTCATAATCTCAACAATTTTGGAAAATAGACAGGTTATTGACCGGCGATTCGGGCGACAGCGTAATTGTCCGATGCCGTCGGACTAATTGCCTGGCTTCCGCGCGGCTTGCGCCGCATGTCTGCCGCAAACCGGCGCAGATCGTTGCTTCAATAGTTAAACGTTGATATTGTGGGATTCCTGTGTAATATTTTTCAATTTTAAACCATATTATTTAGCTGCTTTTACTTGGTTATACATTTGTATATTCAAAAGATCACAGAAGTATATGACCACTTCAGAAAGTGTCTCGCCAGGCTCAGCAAAGAAGCAGTTTCTGCGGAATTTGCTATGCGCGTGTAGTCAGCCAACTTCGCATCGTGCCCGGATTCCCGCCGGGCTCAGCTCACTCGCTGCGGGGACCGGCTCTGCTCTCAGAAAGATAGCTGGAATATTTGTCATGCTGTTTGTTTATGTCACTCGCTTCGCAGAAGCTTCCTCTCCTGCGCTGCTTCGCTTCGCTCAGAGGCGCCTTGTTCGGAACAGCCGCTGCGCTCGTCAGCCATAACGGGACTATGACATACCAGTGCGTTCAGATCATTTTCCGCTGCACAGATAAATTTGTAAACGCATAATATTGCTGCTGCGCAGGACAATTTTTTTCAACGCATAAAACTTTAGTTCGTATTTTGAATCAGTAGGAAGAAAGCATCTCGTGAACGATTATCCCATGGACAAGATGAAATTTGAGACCCCGGACTTGACTGCCGGCAATATCGACAAAATAGCCGCTCTTTTTCCCAACTGCATCACCGAAACACGGGATGAGCGCGGCCAGCTGAAAAGAGCAGTCAATTTTGAGATGCTCAAGCAGATGCTTTCCGATGAAGTCGTCGAGGGGCAAGAAGCCTACGAATTCACCTGGGTAGGCAAAAAGGCGGCCATGGTCGAGGCCAACCGGCCGATACGCAAAACCCTGCGCCCCTGCCCCGAAGAGAGCGTGAATTGGGATACTACAGAGAATCTCTATATCGAGGGTGACAACCTGGATGTACTCAAGCTTCTGCAGGAAAGCTATTTGGGCAAAATCAAGGTCATTTACATTGATCCCCCATACAACACAGGAAAAGATTTTATCTACAAAGATAACTTCTCAACTAAATCTGAAGATTATAAATTGCAAAGTGGAGAAATCAACGAAATCGGGGATTGTTTTGTAGTCAATTCAAATACCGAAGGGAAATTTCACTCCAATTGGTGTTCGATGATGTATTCACGTTTATTGCTAGCGAGGAATCTTTTAAATGACAGCGGTATTATTATCATTTCAATCAATGATAACGAAATTTCAAATTTAATTAGTATTTGTAACAATGTTTTTGGTAATAACAATTTTTTAGCATGTTTTCCTCGTATTACTAAAAAAAGTGGAAAAACATCAGATGCTATAGCACAGAATCACGACTACCTTGTAACCTATAAAAAATCAACTGATACTGCATTCTACTTGCCACTTCATAATGATGATAGCTATCAACTTAGTGATGAATATGAACAAGAGCGTGGTAAATATAAATTAACCCAACCCTTAGATTATGACAGCCTATCTTATAGTTCAAGCTTAGATTATCCTATAAAAATTGATGGTGAAACATTTTATCCTGGTAACTCATATGATAAATATCTTGAACGAAAGAATGGTAAACATGCACGTGCAGACTGGGCGTGGAGATGGAGTAAAAAAACATTTGAATTTGGATTACAGAATGATTTTATAGTCGTTAAAAAATATAATAACCATTCCAGAATATACACTAAAACATACCAAAATTGCAAAATAGCAAGCAAAGGGCATGAAATTTTTATAGAATATTTTGATAGAACTAAACACATTTCAACGCTTGAATTTATTGATAATATTTTTTCTAATGATAATGCCACAAAGAATATCGCACAATTGTTCAATAGAAAATTGTTTGATTATTCAAAACCAACTATGTTACTCAACCGTCTGCTACGATACACAATGTCTAAAAATGATATAGTTCTCGATTTCTTCTCCGGCTCCGCCACCACCGCCCATGCAGTCATGCAGCTCAACGCCGAAGACGGCGGTTCGCGCAAATTTATCATGGTTCAATTGCCAGAACCCTGTTCAGAAAAATCTGAAGCCCGCAAGGCTGGTTTTGCCACGGTTGCCGAGAT
>CACYEJ010000070.1 GCA_902773395.1 uncultured Ruminococcus sp. | reverse complement strand
TTTCAAAAGTTTGCGGGTGACGGAACACCCCAAGAAGTCGAGCCGCCAGGCGAAGACTGATTGGCAGGTGTTCCTAATGCAGAGCCCAGTCGCTGACGCAAGAAAGCGGTGTAGAAAAATAAACTACCCTCAGCGAAACTAAAAAAATTCTTTAGGAAAAACAACTCAAAGCAACTTCAAAAATAAAATCTTCCGGTTCAAATTAAAACAGGCAAGAGCTTGCGAATTGCCGTTCTAAGAAAGAAGAATGCTAAATCTTAACGTTTGTAAGTATAGGAGTTAATGTAAACAAATGACATAGATTGGCTTTAAAGCCGCTTTTGCTCAGAGAATAAGTCCATAAGCGAGTTAATTTGCACATTACATAAACAAAACCAATTTAAACTTTTAAACCGATATCACATTAAATTGTAAAAAAATATAGAAAACCTCTTGATTTATTGTTGAAAATAGTGTAAAATTATAAACGGACAAAATAAATTTTGGTAATCTGAGGTGAAACAACTATGTCAGAAGAATTAAAAATCAGAACGAGAAACCCTGATGTTTTCCTTCGAGTAAGAAAGGGTCATTTTGCAACCATGCACAGCCACACAAATTACTATATCGACGCTCATATTCAGAAAATGCGTCTGTCAGAAGCTAAAGCCGTAGCTAAGGAGCTTGTGGTAAATTATCGTGCAAACACAATAATTGATACTATCCTCTGCATTGACGGCATGGAGGTTATAGGTACGTGCTTAGCGGATGAGCTTACACAGGATCATTATCTCAATATGAACGCACATCAAACAATCTATGTGATGTCGCCGGAGGTTGTAACAGGCGGTCAGATAGTTTTCCGTGATAATATCGTACCTATGATTACGGATAAGAATGTGCTTGTCCTTGCGGCTTCGGTAACAACCGGTAAAAGTGTGCTTGCGGCAATGGACGCCGTGACATATTACGGAGGTAAGGTTGCAGGCGTTGCGGCAATCTTTGCAACGGTTGACGAGTGCGACGGTCACCCCGTGAATTCTATCTTTGACCCGAATGACTTGGGCGACTATCAAAGCTACAAACCGAACCGCTGCCCGATTTGCGAGAGCGGAAAGAAGATAGAGGGTCTTGTAAACAGCTACGGCTGTTCGGAAATATAAACCTTTTTATAAAGCTAAAGGCAAGGAAACTTATCTGTTCCCTTGCCCTTTTTTTATCTTCTGGCTGTCCTCTGTTCCAGTAAATCATATGTCCGCACAAAGCTTTTAATATCAAGCCCGTTAGTCATATAGTTAATCAAAAGCTTTGCACACGCATTGCTGTCGCTGTCTGCTTTGTGATGATCAAGCTCAATTCTCAAATGATTGCAAAGCGTGTCAAGCTTATGGTTCGCAAGCTCAGGGTAGCATTTCCTTCCCATTTGTACGGTGCATAAATATTTCTTGTAACGCTCAGATGTTATTCCGTAATCATTTAGACATTTCGCAAGCACCTTCATGTCAAATACTGCGTTGTGTGCCACAAGAATACCGCTGTTCATAATTGGCTCAATCTCATTCCAAAGCTGCGGAAATGTCGGCGAATGTTTTACAAGCTGTGGAGTTATCCCTGTGAGCTGTATGTTGAATGTGTTGAAATAAGTTTCCGGATTGACGTATGAGGTAAATGTATCGGAAATTTTTCCGTTCTCGATTACGGCAATACCTATGGAGCTCATTCTGTTGTTCTGTGCGTTAGGAGTTTCCACGTCAAATGCTATGTATCTGCTCATTCGTTATCACCTGCTTCTGCCGGCGAATCGGAATCTTCCGTCAAAATATCTTCGTTCTCCAACGATACGCTTTCAGGGAGAATCTCATGCTCCTCGGCGTCCTCAAAATCTGTGAATTCCTCAAAGGTGTCCGGTTCGAAATACTTGTTCTCAACATAAGAATATAGAACTATCTTTGTAGATACAAGCTTTTCATACCAAGATTTTGCAGCAATACTGTATACAGCCGCCGCCTGATTTCTCGTGTACGAGCCGACTATCATTGTATCCAACTTCTCAAAGACGTTCAGTGCCCTAAGGCTTCTGTTGAGATTGTCATAAAGCTTGTTAAGGCTGCCGGCATCATCTGATACATACGAAAGTGCAAAAATGCGGATATTAGGCTTCGATATCACACTTATGCACAGTCCCTCTACTGATATGTCGGACGAACCAATAGCAAGATAATAAGGGAACTTTTTGACAATTCTTGACAGGATTACAGACGAGCAAACAGAAATATTTGAAATCGGGTAAACCTTCCTACAGTCACGCTTTGTGATAGCCGATCTTGTGCGTTTGTCCACACAGTAAAAATTAGATATCATTCTGTCATGGTTATTGAATTTCAAGCCCTTCTGAGTGAAGTAGTACAGAACATTCCCGTCATATGTAATTCGTGAAATAAGTCCCTTGTTATAAAGCTTTTCGAGATAGCCGTCAACAACCGAGTTGCTGATTCTATTTTTGAGAAAATCTGGCAGCACATACAAATCGTCCTCTGTCTTTGGACCGTACAACAAAAGCTCCATCATAAGAACTTGAAATACCTTTACGGGAGAACGGGCACTTCGTCCTTTCGGAGAGAGAATATTGATAATCTCCGTGACATTGTGCTTTGTGTTGACCTCAGGCGACTGAGCTATATCGAGTGTAAGCTCATTGGGATTCTCAGCAAATTCGTCCTTGTACTGTTCAATGATTGAACGGATATCCTCGTTGATTTCAACCTCTGCTGATGATTCTGTTTCCTGTTTGTTGTCGGTGTCGTCCGATGAATCTTCGTCTTCCTCTTCTTCATAGAAAATATCGCCGGTGTCCTCTTCATTTTCGTCTTCGGCAGCGGCAGCGGTATTTTCATTATCGTCCAACGGTTTGTTTTCTGAGATGTTTTCTTCACTTTCGTTTAAACCGAAATCGAGAATAGTTTCTTTCTCGTCCTTAAAATCCTCTTCACGTTCTAAATCAATGTCAGGGAAAAACTCGTCCTTGTTATTTTCTGCTGAGTAGGGCGAGGGGGGAGGTTCGCTGTCAGATGAGCTGTCTGCATTTTCGGAGCTTTCATTCTGCTGTTCCGGGGCAGGCTCATTGCTGCTTTGAGGTTCGCTGCCGTCTGTTTGCGGCTCGTAGAAAAGCTCGTTTCTGTTGAATGCAAATGCAAGCTTGTAGTATGGGGAATTTTCCACAAGCTCATTTTTTGCTGTTTCACTGGTGTGGTTAATCAGGTCTGAGATAAGCAGCTCCGCAATTGTGCGTTCCGTTGAAGAGGGGTCATCTCCTACAGCGGCAGTTCTGAGCTGCTCCAAAAGGCTGTCATAGCGTGGGTTGTTGGTTTTGATACCGGCGAATTTTTTTGCGAGAAGCTTTTTCTCCGCCTCGGCTTCGGCTTGTTTGAGAATACTTTCCGCATCGTCAAAGGTAGCTACCGGTGCATCGGAAAATTCGGCAATTTTCTCAAAAAGACTTTCCTCATAAGCGGAAAGCTTTTGAAGCGTCATAGCCGTACTTGCACACAGGTCAATCGGCAGAAAGCTGTTGGTCATATCTACTCCGGAAAATTCGCCTAGCTTTTGCTGTAGCTTAGTAAGCTCTGATTTTATAGAATCCAGAATTTCACGGGATTTAACAATTCTTTCCATTTATACAAATCACCCTTTCTATAGTATGAGTAAATGTCCTAAGTCTTTATAAAACAAATTCGTTTCTCACCAATTATACCATTATTTCGAACTAAATACAATATATTTATGAATTTTTACAAATTTCACTTGTGCTATGGAAATGTTTTCGACACGGCAGAATTTGCTCAGTCCCACAATTGTGTACTTGATATTAACTTTTTGTTATGATTTTCCGGAATTATTGACTTTTGTTTTCAGGTGTGTTATTATTATTTTTGTAGGTTTTAAAGCGATTTAAATAAGTAAATTGCTTAGTTTATTCAATTCGAAAAGAGGGAAAGGAAATGCTTCTTGATAGGTATTTACCCCGTATTGACTTCGAGTCCTACGAGGATTTTAAGCAGAATTTTAAGATAAACGTTCCTGAGGATTTTAACTTCGGTTACGATATTGTAGATGAGTGGGCAAAACTTGACGAAAACAAAAAGGCACTTGTATGGTGTGATGATTCCGGCGATGAAAGGGAATTTACCTTTAAAGATATCAGTCTGATGTCAAATAAGGCAGCGAATTATTTTAAGAGTATCGGCATCAAAAAGGGCGATGTTGTTATGATGATTCTCCGCCGCCGCTGGGAGTATTGGATTTGTGCGGTTGCCCTGAATAAGATAGGAGCAGTCATCATTCCAAGTACTCTTCAGCTAACAAAAAAGGATATTGTTTACAGGGGCAATGCTGCAAAGGTAAGTGCATTTGTATGTATTAACGATGATTTTGTTATAGAGCAGGTAGAGCAGTCGCTGTCGGAAATTCCCACAGTGAGGCATCATATTGTTGTTGGCGAGAAGCGCAACGGCTGGGAGTTTTTTGAAGACGAGATAGAGAAGTTTCCCGATTCGTTCGAACGTCCTACGGGTGTAGGGGCTACATCGTGGAATGACGTCATGTTGGTTTATTTCACATCAGGCACAACAGGTATGCCTAAGATGATTCAGCATAATTTTGCTCACCCTCTCGGACATATTATCACCGCAAAGTATTGGCAGCAGGTTCAGGAAAATAAGCTGCATATGAGCGTAAGCGATTCCGGCTGGGCAAAATTCGGCTGGGGCAAGATTTACGGACAGTGGATATGCGGTGCGGTAGTTTTTGCATACGACTTTATAAAATTCGTTCCGAAAAATCTGCTTGAAAAAATGGCTAAATATAAGCTGACAACGTTTTGTGCACCGCCTACAATGTACAGATTTTTGATTCTCGAAGACGTTGCAAGCTATGATTTATCGTCAATCCGTCACTGGGCAACAGCCGGAGAACCTCTCAATCCTGAGGTGAATTCAAAGTGGTTCGGGTTTACGGGACATAATATTTATCAGGGCTTCGGACAGTCAGAGGGTCCTGTACTGCTTGCGGATTTCCAGTGGGACGATATCAAAATAGGCTCAACAGGCAAGCCGTCGCCGCTTTATGATATCAAGCTGCTCGATAACGACGGCAATGAGGCGGCAACTGGCGAAGAGGGTTCAATATGCGTAATGGACGTAAAGAACAATCCTCCGGTAGGCTTGTTCACAGGTTATTATCTCAATCCGAAAATGACAGCCGAGGTGCTGTACGGTCAATGCTACAATACTTGTGATATGGCGTGGCGTGACAGCGAGGGCTACTATTGGTTTGTGGGCAGAAACGATGATGTAATCAAATGCTCCGGCTACAGAATAGGACCGTTTGAGGTTGAGAGTGCTTTGCTTGAGCATGACGCCGTAATCGAATGTGCGATAACAGGTGTGCCCGATCCGGTAAGAGGTCAGGTTGTAAAAGCGACGTGTGTTATCAAGAAGCAGTACGAGCCAAACGAGAAGCTGATAAAAGAACTGCAAAATCATGTGAAGCACACGACAGCTCCGTATAAATACCCAAGAGTAATCGAGTTTGTAGACGAGCTTCCCAAGACATACAGCGGTAAAATCAAGCGTGCACAAATCAGACACGAGGACGAAGAGGCTGTACGTGTGAGAGATTTAAACCAGCCCAATTTTAATAAGAATTAATTACAGAACCCTCTGATATGCTGTTACGGCGTTAGTCAGAGGGTTTTGCTGAAGCTTGAATTGATAATTTGAATATGATATAATCTTTAATGAAAGGAAGCTTTAAAATATGAAAATACTTTTTGTCTGCACGGGCAACACCTGTAGAAGTCCTATGGCTCAGGTGATTTTTGAAAAAATTGACCATGACAGAAACCTGAATATTTCCTGTAAAAGTGCAGGATTAAGTACGTTTACCGGCTCGCCTGCAAGCGACAACGCTGTTACAGCTGCAAAAGAAATCGGCTTAGATTTGTCGAAATTTCGTTCTTCCTCAATTACAGCTATACTGCCGTCACTTTCGGAATACGATTTGTTTGTACCAATGACTTACTCTCATGCAATGGCACTTTTGCAGCTTGGAGTTGAGAAGAAGAAAATCTATCTTTTTGACAGCGATATTTCCGATCCATACGGCGGAAGTCTTGACGTGTACAGGGCAACCCGTGACGAACTTGCAGATAAGCTTAAAACACTCGCAGATTTTATCGAAAATAATAATAAATGACAAAAACAGCCTATGAATACAAATGATATAAAAATAGAAACCATGCGTCAAGAACATATTGACGGATTAGTTGCAATCGAAAAAGCAAGCTTCTCAAAGCCGTGGACTAAGCAGGGGTTTGAAAGTGAGCTTGCAAATGATACGGCGAATTTTCTCGTTGCCGTGTACGATAACAGGGAGATAGGGTATATCGGATTTCATGTTGTGTTAGATGAAGGAGATGTTGCTAATATAGCGGTTCTGCCGGAATATCGCAGATGTGGAGTAGGAAAAATTCTTCTTGAAAATGCAGTGCGTGTATGCAAAGAGAAAAAGCTTGCGTTCCTGTCATTGGAAGTGAGAAAATCAAACGAAAATGCAATTGCATTGTATAAAAAATTTGACTTCGAGATTGTGGGTGAGAGGAAAAATTTCTACACCGCACCGAAGGAGGACGCTTCTATTATGACGCTTAATTTTACAAGTGATTAAGCTTTAAAAAAAACAACAAAAGAGGTATAAAATGGAAAACATAAAAATATTATCAATAGAAAGCTCATGTGACGAAACGGCTGCCGCAGTCGTAGAAAACGGCAGAAATGTTCTATCGAGCGTTGTAGTGTCGCAGGTAGATGAGCATAAATTGTACGGCGGAGTTGTTCCGGAAATCGCTTCAAGACGTCACGCCGAAGCTATCACAGGCGTTGTGAACGAAGCGTTGGAGCAGGCTCACGTTGCGTTAAAGGAACTGGACGCAATAGCGGTTACGGCAGCTCCGGGACTTATCGGGGCACTTCTTGTTGGAGTGAATTTTGCAAAGGGGTTGTCGTACGCCTCAGGCTTGCCGCTTGTACCGGTGCATCATCTCCGCTCTCATATAGCCGCAAATTATATCACCAATCCGGAGCTAAAGCCGCCGTTTCTTTGTCTTGTGGTGTCGGGCGGTCATAGCCATATCGTTGCGGTTGAGGATTACACAAAGATGAAAATTATCGGCAAAACCCGTGACGACGCAGCAGGCGAGGTCTTTGATAAGGTTGCACGTACTATGGGTATGCCATATCCGGGCGGCATTAATCTCGATAAGGCTGCCGAAAACGGTGATGATACCACATACACTCTGCCTCGTCCAAGAGTTGCAAACGCTCCATATGATTTCAGTTTCTCCGGATTAAAGACGGCTGCAATTAACATCATTCATAATGCTTCGCAAAAGGGTCAAGAGGTAAACGTGGATAATCTCTCGGCTTCATTCAGAAAAGCGGTTGTAGACTGTCTTACGGAAAATTTTCTAGCGGCGGCGAAAGATTTTGGTTACAAGACATTGGTTATTGCCGGTGGAGTATCAGCAAATTCTCTTTTGAGAAGACAGCTTGAAGATGAGTGCAATAAGCTTGGATATAAATTGTATAAGCCGGAGCTGAAGCTGTGCGGCGATAACGGTGCAATGGTCGGGGCACAGGGGTATTATGAGTTTATCGAAGGTAATGTTGCAGAACTTGACCTCAACGCTGCCGCTACCATGTCAATTGAAAAAAGTTTTGTATAGTTTTTTAAAACTTCCTATACTCAAAAACAATTTTATAGCTGCGTAAGAATTTGTTCCTACGGGGGCTTTATCGAACCGGCAACGCCGGAGGAAATACGCACACCGACTTTTTGGGTTAGGTGACTTTACCGCCTGCGTCAAAATTTGTCCCTAAGGAGA
>CACYEJ010000069.1 GCA_902773395.1 uncultured Ruminococcus sp. | reverse complement strand
TTTATGGCGGCAGTATTAGCAGCAGGAGTAATAATTATACCGGCTGCGGCAGAAGCAATCGGAGATGTTGACGGCAGCGGCAAGGTGGATTCGTATGACTCGCTGATTGTTTTAAGACATTCGGTAAACTTAGAGCAGCTTAGCGAACAACAAAAAAAGCTTGCCGACATTGATGAGAACAATACTATTAACAGTGCAGACGCACTTTACATTCTGCGTATGTCTGTGGGCTTGGAGCCTTTTAAGAAAGAAATACCACAGCTTTCACCGGAAAAGAAACAGTCTATTGAGAAAACTCTTTCGTCATACAAATTTGACGGAGTGGTTTATGCCCAAAAGGAAGGACAACCGTATTATTCGTTTGCACAGGGTGAGCTTGAAAACGGCGAAGATGTTACAATGGAGTCCCCTATGCCGATTGGCTCGACTTCAAAACAATTTTGTGCGGCGGCGGTGCTTCTGCTTTCCGAACAGGGCAAGCTTAGCTTAGATGATACTATGGATAAGTATTTCCCCGAATACGCAGAGGGTAACAGAGTTAAACTCTTTCATATGCTTTCCATGCGTTCGGGTATTCCGGATTTGCCTGAGGAATTAAATATAACCTATGACAATACAGACGAGGAAAACACAGCGTTAATTAAAAATTCGGTGTTTAATCGAAGGCTTGTTTTTGAGCCGGGAAAGAGATTTATGTATACCAATACAAATTATCTTCTGCTTGCAAATATTGTAGAGCAGGTTTCCGGAAAAAAATACAGTGAGTTCCTTAGAGAAAACTTCTTTGAACCGCTTGGAATGAAACATACCGGCACAATTGCCGAGCTTTCCGGGTCTTTGGATTGGTCAAAAGGCGTGGTAATTAAACAAGTTGATTTACAGCCGGGGATTACAAAGGGCTGCGGTGACGTGATATCAAGTGCGTATGATATGACGCTGTGGATGGACGCATTGACTTCCGGCAAAGCCGTTTCAAAAGAAAGCTACCGTGCTATGACTACGGATCAATACGGAGATAATTACTACGGCTACGGTATGTTTTTAAATATCAAGGGTGGAGTAGGTCATCCTGGTATGATAGGGATTTATTCGGCTTATAATTACATCAATGAGGATAAAGGTCTAACTTTGATTGTGATGAGCAACTCTATTTATCCGCCTGAGATGAATTATTTGTTTAGTGATATTTTGCCGGATTTCCTGGAATAATAATTTATTATTGTTTAAAAGACATATTCAGGGGTTATAAGTATATGGGCTTGGTTTCAAGTGGGAAGTATAAAAAATAACAGGTGAACAGTAAAAATGTTTGAACATAAAAAAATCAAGAATTTAAATGATTACTTTCTTGACATTGATAAGAGAGAGCAAAAAAGCATTTTCTTTTATAGAATTTATGGATATAACGATGAAATAAATCAATTTATTTTAAAATATTTTGAATCTACCCGCCGTAACGGTGTGGCGGTTAAGGGTAAAATTCTAAGCCCGGATAGTAAGAATTTAACTTTTTTTACCGAGATGATGGGTACAGAGTTTAAGCTTGATAAGTTTTTTCTTGGTCAGTCTGTAAACAGATGGCTGCCTAACCTGAATACTCGTCAATGTACTCTTGTGGCGGAGTCGCTGTATAGTTCATTGGTGTCTATTAAAAATCTTGGAAAAAATGATAATATCATCAAAAATACGTACATCAAATTTATGTGCTGGCTTTATTATAAGTTTGAGAGCGTTCTTAGCCGTATCGGTACGAATCAGGCTCCAAAGATACTTTACGAGGGGAATGTCGGCATATATGATTTGTATATTCTGAATGTTCTCAATCAATCCGGCTGTGATGTCGTTATGCTGCAATATGACGGCGGTACTGCCTACAGCCAGTTGGACTCAGGCGAGATGCTTTCGGATAAGCTTGATATTCCAAATATGAAGAGTTTTCCGCCGGATTTCGGATTCGACAAAATCCAGCAGGCGGCTGCGGAAAAAGCAGAGCAGGAGAAAATATACGGTGTAAAATCAAAATATATTAACTGTACAAATGCTTGGATGTCCGGTAATATTTTTGAGGATATAGAAAGAGCGCCAGTCGCTCGCGGCGATGATCCAAGTCTTTTTTACAATGCCTTTTGCAGAATGTACGGTGTTGAAGATAAAGTATCGTTTCAGAATAAGCTGTATCAATTTTACCTGAGCGTAAAGAACAGCGGCAGAGGATTTTGCATAGTAGAGAATGTAATTCCGCTGCCTGATCCAAGAGAGGTTTCATCGCTCGGCAGAGGTAACTATACATCTCAAATTCAGATGATGGGAGATATGGTATCAAGAATAAGATTCCCTCAAAATCTGGAGCTGCAAAGGCTGATGATTAAGGCATTCGTTGACGTTATGCTTGAAGAGTCTAAAAAACCGGAAATGAATCTCAATAAGCTCACCAGCAGAGCAGTGTATATTTTGTGTTGGCTTTACAGGTATATGCGTTCGCTGTTCAATAACTGGACAATGCCGTTTGTGTCGGTGTTTGTATTTTTGGGCGGCTGTCATACTGAAGCTGAGGTTATGTTCTGTAAGATGCTTTCAAAACTGCCATGCGATGTGTTGCTGCTTGTGCCTAATCTCAATACAAAATGTATGCTTGAGGACGATGTTCTCTTTGAAAGAAAATATCAGCAGTCGCTTAATATAACTGCTTTTCCGACTGAGAGCAGCGGATTGCAGATTGCAACGGCGGCTTATCATGCGGAAAGAGAGCTTGACGAGGCACTGTATTCAGGTACAGGAATTTATAGAAGCTATCAGTATAGAAAAGCAAATACCGTGACGCTTAAAACTATGTATGAGGAAATATCTATACTTTGGGAGCAGGAAGCAAAATTCCGTCCGAATTTCAGTACCGTTGAGGATACCGTAAACGTTCCCGTTATTTTTGCAAAGGTATCGGGAGTTAAAGATAACAATGTCAACAAATACTGGCAGTCGATTAGAGATTTATTAACAGAGGATACATTCCTTATCACAAACGTACCTTATGCTTCGCCGAATGACCAGAATCCGATGAAGTATAACGCTGCCAATTATTTCAGAAATGGACAGCTTGTAAGAGATGCAATTGTCCGTGACAGATATTATCGCTACAGCGTACTGCGTGATGAAACTCAAAATTATATTTTTGATAAGCTTCAACTGCTGATTAATTCAAGACTTATTGCCGGTACATTTGTAAACGGCACGGAGTACAATATAGTTGCTGTTGTGCTGAATCTGCAAATGGAGCTTGTCCGATTGATTCAAAAGTTTGACTTTACTAAGACTAATCCCAAGCTTTTGTATATAAACACAGGGGAGATGCCAATCTCTCAGGAAGATGCTATTATAACGGCATTTTTAAATTTAATAGGATTTGATGTTGTGTTCTTTGTGCCGACAGGCTATCAGACTGTGGAAAGATATTTTACAAAGGATATACTGGACGAACACCAGATAGGCGAATATATGTACGGACTTCAAGTTCCAAAGCTGAAAATTCCGCCGCCGAAGCCCGCAAAAAAGAACACGTTATTCAATAATTTATTTAAGAAAGGGAAGTAGATATGGGAATTAATTTTAACAAAATCGAACCTATACGGCAAGATGTTCCTACAGCTCAGCCGGTAAGCCCCAGCGTTACACTGGTTAAGGAAGAACCGAAGAAGTACGACATCGTTGAGGACAGAAACAATTTAACAGCTCAGCTTGCGAACTCTCCGGAGGTTGACAGGCTTGTAAGTCAGATTCAGCTTAACGATGTGAATACAATAGTAAAATTTGGCGCGCAGGCTGCCGATAATATCGCAAAGGCTTCCGATGTTGTATTGAGAAATGCAGAGCTTTCTCAGCTTGAGGATTCCGGTACAATGCTTGCTACTCTCACAAAGATTATGAGTGCTTTTGATGTGGACGAGCTTAAAGATAAGCCGGGCTTCTTTGAAAAGATTTTTGCCAATGAGAAAAAACGTTTGGAGAAAATTCTTCATAAATATAATACAATGGGCGATGAGGTTGACAAAATCTATGTTCAGCTCAAACAATATGAGAACGAGATTGTTCAGACAAACAGAAAGCTTGATGATATGTTCAATGCTAATGTTGAGTATTATCATCAGCTTGTAAAGTACATTCTCGCCGGTGAGCAGGGCTGCCGTGAGATCGAGGGCTACATCGCACAGAGAAAAGACGATCTCGCTGTAACAGGTGATTCGGCAATTCAGTTTGAGATTCAGTCGTGTGAGCAGGCATTACAGATGCTTGAACAGAGAGTGCAGGATCTTAGAGTGGCTGAGAGTGTTGCAATGCAGTCTGTTCCGCTTATTAAGACTATGGAGTTTAGTAATCTGAATCTTGTAAGAAAGATCGATTCTGCATTTATCATCACACTTCCGGTATTTAAGCAGGCATTGGCACAGGCAATTATGCTGAAGCGTCAGAAGGTTCAGGCAGACGCACTTGCTGCACTTGATCAGAAGACTAACGAGCTTCTCCTCAAAAACGCACAGAATACAGTTGAACAGTCTAAGCTTATCGCGCAGCTTTCATCGGGCAGCTCAATTAAGATTGAAACGCTTGAACAAACATGGCAGACTATTATGAATGGCATTGACGAAACTAAAGCTATTCAGGAGGAAGCAAAGAGAGAGCGTGTTGATGCAAGGGCAAGACTGGAGAACATTAAGCAAAGCTTCTACAGTAATTATCATATGCCAAGCGGCACCACAGGCAATAATAACTTTATGGGCAGCGGCGGCAATAATTTGCTGAGATAATTCATTTGATACATTTCTTAACAGCGGATAAATATTTTTATATTTATCTAAAGTATTATCTGCTGTTAAGATGAATATAAATTATTTAATATTTATTGTCAGGCAATTGGCAATAATAAGGGAGGATAAATAAAATGGCAATTAATTTATCAAAAGGACAAAAGGTTGATTTGACAAAGGGTAATCCGAGCCTAAAAAATCTAATGGTAGGCTTGGGCTGGGACGTTAATGCTTTTGACGGCGGCTATGATTTCGACTTGGACGCTTCTGCTTTCGTACTCGGTACAGACGGCAAATGCCCAACAGATAAGGATTTCATTTTCTATGGCAACCTGAAGCATCAGAGCGGTGCAGTTGAGCATATGGGCGATAACCTTACCGGAAGCGGTGACGGCGATGACGAGCAGATCGTTGTTGATTTGACTAAGATTCCTGCTAACATTGAGAGAATTGCTTTCACTGTTACTATTTATGACGCAGACGTAAGACATCAGAACTTCGGTCAGGTTTCGAATGCGTATATCCGTATTGTGGATATGGCTACAGGCGCTGAGGTAATTCATTATGATCTCGGTGAGGATTTCTCCATTGAAACTGCTATCGTTGTTGGCGAGCTTTACAAGCGTGGCGGCGACTGGAAGTTTAATGCTATCGGCAGCGGTTTCCAAGGCGGTCTTGCAGCTCTTTGCGGCCATTACGGTATTGATGTAGCATAAGTCTTATTGGTGAAGAGTGCCTTCTGAATTTAGGCACACTTCACCTTGATTATTAAATACTTTACATCGGAGGGATACGATGTCGGTCAATTTGTTAAAAGGTCAAAAGCTCAGCCTTAATAAGGGTAACCCGAATCTTAATACTATTAATGTCACGCTTGGCTGGCAGCTTGATTCCGCCTTATCAGGGCAGGGGGTACTTGATCTTGACGTTTCGGCTTTTTTGCTTACAGCTTCCGGAAAGGTGGAGGGGCCGAAGGATTTTGTTTTTTACGGCAATCTGAAACACCCGTCAGGGGCGGTGATACTCAATAATAATGTGACTAAAAGCGGAAATATGAATAATGTCAAAGTAAAGCTTGATTTGAGTGTTATTCCCCAAAATGTGATGAGGATTGCTTTTACGGCGACTATTTACGAAGCAGAAACTCGCAAGCAAAGCTTTAAAGCAGTCAGCAGTGCGTTCATCTCTATTCATGATGAAAAAGCAAACAATGAGCTTCTTCGTTATAATCTCGCCGATAAATTTAATGTTGAAACGGCAGTCGTGTTCGGAGAGATTTACAGAAACAATAACGAATGGAAATTCAACGCTATGGGCAGCGGCTTCACCGGAGGTTTGGCGGCTTTATGCGGTACCTATGGCGTTGAGGTAGGATAA
>CACYEJ010000068.1 GCA_902773395.1 uncultured Ruminococcus sp. | reverse complement strand
ACTTCTTGGGGTGTTCCGTCACCCGCAAATACCCCAAGGGCACTTCCTTCGGGGCGCCTTTGAAAAAGTTTGATCAAAACTTTAATATGCCAAATCTTTTAGTTTTTGAGTATAGACGACTTTACCGCCTGCGGATTATTACATAATTATTGTACTACATTTTAACATCAAATGTCAATGAATTATCTTTTTTTAATAAAATTCATGATGATGTACAATAATGTTACAAATAAAAGCACCCCCTACGGAACAATTTTACAACTGTACCGCAGGGGAATATGTACATATACTATTCTTTGATTACACCTTTAGAGATTGAATACACTCTAAAAAAAGGACACCATTCGTCCGTTGCCACTACTGTATAAACATTATTATCTTTATCAGAAAATACATATGCAGAACCAAGCCGATCTACCTTCTTATACTTTCCCATAACAGTAAAGCTAAAGAACCACAGGCTTCTCGAAATAACCCTGTCATTTTTTTCCGTTTCGCCCACCTTCACATAATCCTTAAAAAAAAGATTAACCGCTGCAACGTCCTCAAACGTTGCCGTACCCGTATCGTATTCTTCCAGCCAGCTGCTTATCTGAGTTTTATTTTTCATCAAAGCAAAAAACATTCCGGCTTCGCCCAAAGCAATCACAATTAACAGGGTAACTGCTGCAATAATAACGGGTTTGAATTTCTTTTTAGGTTTCATTTAGCCACCTCACTGAATCAATAAACAGTATTAGCTTTTGTTTCTTTTTTACGATCTAAGGATTGCACCTATCTTTTCCAATGACTTAATAGCCTTATTGACAGCGCTTGTTGCCTGCTCGTCAGTCAGTGTACCCTCGGAGCTTCTAAGTGTCAGGCTGAAAGCAACGCTCTTTTTGCCCGGCATAATCTGCTTGCCCTGATATACATCGAACAGCTTCACCGACTCAAGATACTTACCTGCACCGTCCTTGATTGCTTTCTCAAGCTCCAGCACCGGAATTTCCTTATCGCACAAAAGTGCAAGGTCACGAGTAACAGCCGGATACTTTGGCAGCGGAGTATAGTGCTTCTCCAGCTCGGCATATTCAAACATTGTGTCAACATTCAAGCTAAAGCAATAAACTCTTGCGCCAATGCCGTAATTCTCTCTTACCTTCGGGTGAATCTCACCTATTACGCCGAGAGGCTCGCCGCCGATTGTAAGCACTGCGCATCTGCCGGGGTGATAACCGAACTGTTCGCTGTCCGCCTTGATATCCCAGTTTTTCACGCCGCAGCGGTCAAGCACCTGCTCTGCAACGCCCTTAACCTTGAAGAAATCCACGCCCTCACCGTAGAAACCGGCTGTAAGCACATTCTTCTCTACAGGAAGCTTATCGGGAGTTGTCGGGATATACTCCTTTGCAATCTCGAAGAGATACGCATACTCGTTGCGGTTGTTATAATTCTTTGCAAGAATTTCAAGCATCGACGGCAAAGCAGTTGTTCTCATAATAGAAGTATCCTCACCAAGCGGATTTGAGATAACAACGCTGTTTCTGAGAGGGTGATTTTCCGGCATCATAACCTTATTGTAGTACTTGGGGCTGATAAAGGAGTATGTCATAATCTCATTTACGCCTCGTGCAATAAGCGTGTTGGTAATCGTCATATCAAATTTCTGACGCACGCTGTACTTACCCTGAGCGCCGCCCTTAATAGCTGTTGACGGGATAACATTGTAGCCGTAGAAACGTGCAATTTCCTCAGCGATGTCGGCTTTATGCAGCAAGTCCGGACGGAATGTCGGCATGATAATATCGCCGTCCTCAATTCTGCACTCAATTTTTTCAAGTATAGCCTTCATCTCATCGGCAGAAAGCTCCGTATTAAGAAAATGATTTATCCAATCGGGATTGAACTTAATTTTTACAGGCTCGTTCTTAGACTTGTCATCTACAATCACACCGTCGAGAACATCACCGGCATCAAGAAGCTGTACCAGCTCGCAAGCTCTTTCAAGTGCAGGCAGGCAGGCATTCGGGTCAAGACCCTTTTCATATCTCGAAGAAGCGTCTGTTCTCATACCATGCTCCTTAGCTGTAAGGCGAACGGAAGAGCCCATAAAGTTAGCGCTCTCAAAGACAATCGTTGTGGTATCGTCCATAATACCGCTGTACTCTCCGCCCATAACGCCGGCAATAGCAACAGGCTTTTCCTCGTCTGCAATAACGAGATTAGAAGAGCTAAGCTTTCTGTCGATACCGTCAAGTGTAGTAATCTCTTCTCCGTCATTTGCAAGGCGAACATTAATTTTGCCGCCCTTGATAAATCTCAGGTCAAATGCGTGCATAGGCTGACCGTATTCAAGCATAACATAATTAGTGATATCAACAATATTGTTAATCGGACGAACGCCCATGGCGCGAAGTCTTTCACGAAGCCAAAGCGGCGACGGCTTAACTCTTACGTTCTCCACAATTTTTGCACTGTAAATCGGGCAAAGCTCAGGATTATGAATTTCAACAGCAAGCATACCCTCGCAGGATTTTCCGGACGGCTTAACATTTGGAGTATGAAGCTTCAGCTCCTTATCGAATGTAGCCGCAGCCTCACGAGCAAGACCTATTACGGAGAAGCAGTCCGGACGATTAGAGGTAATCTCAAATTCAACCTTAACGTCATTCAGACCTATTGCCTCTTTGATGTCCATACCGGGAACGGGCTTTAAATCCGGATCATTTTGAAGCACAAAAATTCCGTCCTGAATCGCATACGGGAAGTCATGAACAGTAACTCCAAGCTCAGCCACAGAGCAGAACATACCCTCGCTTACAACTCCTCTGAGCTTGCCCTTTTTGATAGGCGTACCGTCAACCAGCTTTGACTTATCCTTGCAAACAGGCACATAATCGCCTACTGTAAGATTTGTAGCGGCAGTAACTATCTGCACATTTTTCTCTCCAACGTCAACCTGACACACTACCAGTTTATCGGCATCCGGGTGCTTTTCGATGCTCAGCACCTGACCTACCACGATATTTTCAATCAAACCGCCCTCAACCTCAAACAGCTCAACCTTAGAGCCGCTCATTGTCATAGCTTCCGAAAAATCTCTGGGGGCGATATTGCCTACGTCAACAAATTCCTTTAACCATTTCATTGATAAATTCATAACACTATACCCCTTTCAATTAAAACTGTGACAAGAATCTTGTATCGTTCTCAAAGAACAATCTCATATCATCAACGCCGTAACGTCTCATAGCTACACGCTCCAAACCAAGACCCAACGCAAAGCCGGAATACTCCTCAGGATCAATGCCGCAATTTTCAAGCACCTTCGGGTGTACCATACCGCAGCCGAGAATCTCAATCCAGCCCTCGTTCTTGCACACACGGCAGCCCTTTCCCTTACAGCTAAAGCACTGCACGTCAACCTCGGCAGACGGCTCAGTGAACGGGAAATGATGCGGACGGAAACGAACCACGCTGTCCTCGCCGTACAGACGCTTGATAAAGGTTTCGAGAGTACCCTTCAAATCGGCAAAGGTGATATCCTTATCAACGACAAGACCCTCAATCTGATGAAACAGCGGAGAATGAGTTGCATCAACAGCGTCGCTTCTGAACACTCTTCCGGGAGAGATAATTCTGATAGGCGGCTTTTTCTTCTCCATTACACGCACCTGAACAGGCGATGTCTGAGTTCTGAGAACGATATTGTCGGTGATATAGAATGTATCCTGAGTATCACGTGCAGGGTGGTCCTTAGGGATATTAAGAGCCTCGAAGTTATAGTAATCATACTCCACCTCAGGACCCTCGACAATCTCAAAGCCCATGCCGACAAAGATTTCCTTAATCTCGTCAAGGACTACAGACAATGGGTGCTTATGACCGAGAGGTTCTGTATTCGAGGGAAGAGTAACATCAATTTTTTCATCTTCAAGCTGTCTTTTGAGTTTCTCCTCACTTAGCTCAGCTTTCTTTGTTTCGATAGCGTTATCAATGTAGCTTCTCACCTCATTGGCAAGCTGACCGATAACAGGACGCTCCTCAGGGGAAAGCTTGCCCATTTGCTTTAGAATAGCTGTAAGCTCACCTTTTTTGCCTGCGTACTTTACTCTTAGCTCTTCAAGATTTTCGATTGCATTCGCTTTAGAGAGTTCTTCTTTTGCTCTCTCACGAATTTCTTCTAGTTTCGCTTTCATATTTTTCAATCCTTTCATTTATATAAATATATAAATATATAAATTTTGCGATATTACCTTTTTCTTTCTATATCCGGCAATTCGCAAGCTCTTGCCTGTTTTAGTTTGAACCGATATTTTTTTATTTAAGGGTTGCTTTGATTTAATTTTTTTCAGAAAGTTTATTTAGTTTCGCTGAGGGTAGTTTGTTTTTCTACGCTAGTTTCTTTCGTCAGCGAGCATGGGCTCTGCCCCTGCACCCCGCAAACTTTTGAAAAAGTTTGATCAAAACTTTATATTTCCTCTCATCAAGTTTATTTTAAAATACATAAAAAATCGCCCTTGCGGAATTCTCCAACAGGGACGAACATTATGCCGTGGTACCACCCATATTCTGTTTACAAAGCAAACACTCTGCCGGCTCTTAACGGTGCCTGCCGTCAAAGCCTACTGAATGAAAAATCATCGTTCAGCCCTGCCGCTCAAAAGGGAACTTCACACAAGCTTCTTCATAGATATGCTTTCAGCCACGGACATACCCTCTCTGTTTGAGAAAATCATGTGCTACTTTTCTTTATCTCTGCGTTTTTATATTATAACTTTTTTAATAAATCAGCTTAAAATTAATAATCTTTACATCACGATTACATCAAATCGCAAGCTTAAAAGTATTAAATAAATCTTAACCTAAACATATGTCAGTTTGCAGTGTTTATTTGTGACTCGCCTGCGGACTTATTCTCATAAAGCCGTTCTATGTCAATTGCTTACCTTAATTCCAAACTGGTACATCTCTCAATATGACGGTTACTATAACTTATACTCTAGTATTAATCAGTGTCAACAGTATATGAACTACATAAATAGAAGCTCCAATAATAATAACAAATATAAGCAAATTTGATATTACATTTAATAAAATCATACCTCTTTCAAAAATATGATTAGGATTCGATTCGTCAACATACAGCTTGACCGTACTGCCAACATGATAAGGCACAAAAGACCATTTTTTCGAACGAACTGTATAAACATTGCCGTTAAGGGTAAATTGATAGCAGTAAGAATATTCCTTATCAGTTCCGGTGCCGCCGTCCTCAACGCTTTGTTCCAAACGATCTGTTACAGTTGCCGTAACCGGTGTTTTGCATTTGACAAATCCGTATATTATTGACGCTATACTCTTTATTAGTGCAATAAAAACCCTAATGATTGTATAAATAAAAAACAGTGCTGCAATTGATAAAATAATAACGGTTGTATCCATAAATATTGTCCCCACATCTTAGTTTAAAACTGCGTTTGCTTTTTGTATTTGCAGTTATATT
>CACYEJ010000067.1 GCA_902773395.1 uncultured Ruminococcus sp. | reverse complement strand
TTATGATGAAAAAGAGCAGAAGGTAAACAGAAAAAAATAAGAATCTTATAAGTTTTGGGCCTTAATCTTATTGGCTGTTTAACAACATTTATGTAGATGGCAAATACTGTGCCATACCAATTAGGCGCATACGATCCTCAGCTCTATGAAAAAGTCTAAATTGTTATAATATGCTCAAACGCATCTTGAATTATTGGCAATTCGCTATTTTGCGAAAATCAATAATGATAAGATAAAGCAACATAATTGCCACAACAACATCCATGCAATTCCAAATCATTCTGCCAAGTGCTATCTTGAAGAAAGGTTGAAATAATAAGACTAAAGATGCAAATAGTACACCAAGTTTTTCTTGCTTACTTTTGAAGTATTCATACGATAAGTAAGCAAACGCAACAGTTGCAGCAAATCGAACTAGCATATAAAAGCCATATGGCATATTTGCCAAACATAGGAATAACAGAGCAGCAATTACTATTTTGATAGTTGTTTTCAATATTATTCAATAACAAATAATAGATTATGAATATTATTAAAGCATGACAAACCCTAATTTCGTACTATTATAACTTCTGCAGGGCGAAGTAACCTACCATTTCTTTTATATCCTGGTTTTTCAATAGAGACAATTGTTCCATCAGGTTTTGATGTATCTGGTTCTGTTTCATAAATTCGACATTCAGCATCACGCATCATTCCATCATCGAAAGTTATTTCCTCAACATGATAATTATTGAGAATATTCAACACTTTCTTTTTGGGAGACAGTAATCTCTTAATAGCCTTGCTAGCATTTTCATCATTATCCAGTGCTCGCTCTTTGATAATCTGTTCGGCCTTATTAAAGCTATCTAGCACTTCAAGAATATCATAAAAGAGTTTGTCCAATGCCTTCTCGTGTTCTTTGTTTACCTCTTCAATTTGATTGCGTTGTTCAATATTCTGACGTTTGAGATTGGCTATCTCTTGTTCTATTTTATCAAAGTTCATTTCCATATTCTGACATTATAATGAGTTAAACTTATCGGCATCAATAGAATCTAGATCTATTGTTTTACTATGAGCTGATTGTTTTATCTCCTCTACAATACTTGTATCGGGGAAAATCGGAAGCATGAAATCCGCAGCCAAACGGGAGTCGGCCTTTGACAATTGACTTCGTGCAACTGCTGCATCATGCAGAAGGCGCGGATTGCGCATTGCCATTTGAAATGCACGCATGATTTCAGCATTAGTTGCATCTTGTCTAATTCCTAATAATTGATATGGATTTTTCATTATTTTGTTAATTTATCAAAATATCTAAAACCTTCTTTTAATCTCTTTGCTTCATCAGTTAACCGATAATCAGGAAGAGTGAATATAACCATTGCGGCTGTTGGCAAACCAGCAAGAATTGCTGTATGAGCTTTTGACAGTTCCGTTCTGTTTGACTTGAACACCGGGCTTAGGTTAAGAGCTAATTTATCAAGTGTTGATTTAACTGTTACACTTCCGTACTTGCCCTCAATAATGTATTCAATAATGCAGGCGGAGGCAATACTAGCTAATGTCTCGCACACATGTTTATGATTTGGATTAGTCCGATATAAATTATAAACCTGATCGAGAGCCGTCTTGTTATCAATTCTATTATTATTAGCATCATCAATAATCTTGTTTAATTTCTTATCAAACTCTGCCGATTGGATTAATGCATCAATATTGCCAAAATGGTTACGCAATAGAACTGATTTTGTACTTAAGCTATTAGCAAAGCGTTTCACACGAGCTGAAGCATTCTCTCTAACGACTAAATATATCATATAATCTTTGGGAACTTCTGATATAACCTTCTGGTCAAAATCACGCGTCGCGTTGAGAACTTCGACCAATTCATTCAGATTATCAACCTGGCCTTTCGATAAATAATTATTAGCAAGCATACCGACTAATTGTTCGAGATTCTCCCTCACCTGACGGTTAGATTTATCCATCAAGTGAAGTTTCAAAATAATCGGAGCAGCTTGAGCTGGGGTCATTTTATCATCATTTACTTGTCCTACAACGTTTGACATCACGTATTTTGAGAAAATAAATGTAAGACTTTGTTCTTCCATTCTCTCACAGACAGCGCTGTAGCAATCCCACATCCTAGTAAAGGTAACTTTATCTTTTATATCTGATGCCATTTTCGCCATGATTGCAGATGACATAGAGTTAAAGAGATTTGGGTATTGCCTTATCGAACGTATGGCAGTATTACTAAATGCAGACTTATAATTATGGAACGTATTGACGCTATCAATGCATTTTTGATAATACTGCTTAGCAGTATCAAATCTTGAGAATTCACCATTAGTAAGGCCATAAAGCAATCCAACTTCCAAGCAGCGCTCCCAATTAAAGTCGTAGTGTTGTTTGATTTCGTTTTCTAATGCATCATTTATGCTATTAAAAATACCTGGTGTTGATTTCATCGCAACAGAGAACAAATAGGGACATACATAATCGCATTTGTCGTCCATTTCCAGATTAATAAATGAATCGAGCGCAGATCTTTCACTATTCATAAACTGAAGATATGTATCATTTTCTGAAATGGCCGCCTCAAATCTTTGAATCAAACTTCTTTGAACATCACCTATTCCGATTATTTTTGCACCTTCATCTGTTTCATCATATGTAACATTGTCTGGTAAATCACCATAGCGCTCGCTATCATAACCACCAAGAGCATTGTCAAGAGTAAACGTAAATGGGTCATCCCATGACGTAAAATCAAGCGATTTGACAAATAGATGCTGTTGGTATACTAATGACAAGAACAAAGAAATAATATCTTTATAATTATTTTTTGTGATTGCGTTGGCCTCTGCAATGCCCATACAGGCAACAGCAAGATTCCTAGCGGCTGTATCGTCATCAGGCCAAGTACCATAAACCTTTTTCATAGCCGTGAAGGCTTTTGCGTATTCACCTTCATCAAGAAGTTTCTTCATGGCATATGCCTTTATCACGTCTTTCAATTTCTCACGCTGATTTCGATTCATTGACGTAATCAAAGAGCAAGAGTCAATCACTAGATCGACCTCTCCAACCATTTTGATTGCAGAATTAGCATCGAGTGTGCCCGCCTTCAATTCTGCTATTTTTTGGTTGAATTGAGATAAGGTTTGTTCTTGATTAATCATAAAACCGTTTTCTGCGGCTTCCTTTAGTTCTGATTCATCTGGTAGATAATTATTAATTATGTCAAGAGCTTCCTTGGTTTGGCCATTTTTGATCAATGATAACGCAAGCCTATAAGCAAGATCATTCTGTTCTTTCTTAATCGATTTAAAATTTAAGTTCAGAAGTTCAAGCGCATTTGCATAATCAACAAAGGAGCCATTCTTGACTTGACAAATAGCGATACGACAAGCAAGACGTTCGCGCTCTACACCTTGTTTAAGAATAGAATAGGCTTGATAATAACATCCAGTTGCATTATCATAATCAGCGCTAATTTCTCTTCTCTGCCCTTCCGCTTTATATATTGCGACTAATTTCTTAACAACTTTTTCTTCAAGAGCCTCTGCTTCAGGAGCAAGAAGACCATTATTGATTTCAACTCTAAGGCTGTCTAAAGTATTAGCACTTGCATAATTACTAGCTTTTATAATCTCATCGACATATTTTTGCCATAGAGATATGTATGAATCCGATTTGGAAATTGCGGAGTTTTTATACTTGCAGACTGAGTCTATGGCTGATTTTAAGAAAGGTAAAAGTTCAGATTCATCTAGTGACTCAGCCTCAATAAGTTTCAAGTCGGCAAGTTGTATAATAGCAGAATCAAATGCA
>CACYEJ010000066.1 GCA_902773395.1 uncultured Ruminococcus sp. | reverse complement strand
GGCTATCCGGGCGGCTCGGTTCTTAATATTTACGATGCTCTTTATGAATATCAGGATAAAATTACACATTACACAACAGCTCATGAGCAGGGCGCTGCCCATGCGGCAGACGGTTATGCCCGCGCAACGGGCAAGACAGGCGTCGTTATCGCTACAAGCGGCCCCGGCGCTACTAACCTTGTTACCGGTATCGCTACAGCTTATATGGATTCTGTTCCGATGGTTGCAATTACGGGAAATGTTCCTAATTCACTTATCGGTCGTGACAGCTTCCAGGAGGTTTATATTGCCGGTATTACTATGCCTATTACAAAGCATAATTTTGTTGTAAGAAAGATCGAGGATCTTGCTCCAATTCTCAGAAGCGCTTTTAAGATCGCTGTCAGCGGAAGACCCGGTCCTGTTTTGGTTGATATCCCCAAGGATATTACTGCTGCCGTTACAGATTATGAGCCGCAGCCTAAGCAGGTTGCCGATAAGAGATCGTATATTGACGGCGACAATCTTGCAGAGATCGCAAAAATTATTAATTATGCAAAGAAGCCTATAATTTTCTTTGGCGGCGGTGTTAAAAATTCTAATGCCGGTGAGATCATCAATAGAATTATCAAAAAGGCAAATATTCCGGCTACCCATACAATTATGGCGTCCGGTGTGCTTAGATATGATATGCCTGAAAATCTCGGCTTCTTGGGAATGCATGGTTCGGTAGTTGCCAATATGGCTGTCAATGACGCAGATGTTGTTCTTACAATAGGAAGCCGCTTCTCCGACAGAGTTGCGCTTGCTCCTAATAAGTTTGCAAAAAAGGCAGTTATGATTCACATTGATATTGATCAGAGTGAAATTGATAAGAATGTTAAGACGGATTACCATGTTGTAGGTGACGCAGAAACAGTTCTCACGGAGCTTGAGAAGCTTATCGAAGAAAACAAGCATGATGATTGGTTTGAAACTATTAATTCTTACAGAAGAGATATTCCTTATTCAACAGGCGGCAGCACACTGCACCCGAAAGAGATCATGGATATTCTCAGCGAAACAGCCGGCGAGGACGGCATGTTTGTAACCGATGTAGGTCAGCACCAGATGTGGGCTGCACAGTATCTTCACCATGTAAAGGCAGAGAACTTCCTCACAAGCGGCGGCTTGGGCACAATGGGTTACGGATACGGCGCATCTATCGGCGCTCAGATTGGCACAGGCAAAAGTCATGTTTTCCATATTACAGGTGACGGTTCGTTCCATATGAATATGAACGAAGCCTGCACGGCGGTTACTTATAAGCTTCCTGTTATTTCTGTTTGCCTTAATAACGATGCTTTGGGTATGGTTAGACAGTGGCAGACTACTTTCTATGGCAAGAGATACTCTCAAAGTGAGCCTGACAGAAAAACCGACTATGTAAAGGTTGCAGAGGGCTTTGGCGCTAAGGGTTACTCCTGCCGCACAGCAGAAGAGTTTAAGGCTGCTCTTGACGAGGCAATGAAGCTCGATACTCCGGTATGGATTGAGTGTATTGTTGACAGAGAAGAAAGAGTTCTCCCGATGATTCCGGGCGGCGGTACTGTTGACGATATTATTTATGAATAATAGGGGGCAGTGAGTATTATGAAAAAGACATATTTAAGTATACTCGTAGATAATCACGAGGGTGTGCTGGCGAGAATTTCCTCCTTATTCTGTCAAAGAGGCTTTAACATTGACAGCCTTACGGTTTCCGCTACAGACGATGATACTCTTTCCAGATTTACCATTACTACAACAGGCAGCGAAGAGGAAATTACTCAGATTATCAATCAGACAAAGAAGCTTGAGGAGTACGAGGGTATTTTTGAGCTTGACCCGAACGACAGCCTTATTCGCGAGCTGCTTCTTGTAAAGGTTGCTGTTGACAGAACAAACAGAAGCGAACTTTTGGAGTTGGCGTCTGTTTATAAGGCAAAGATCATTGATGTGTCTGTAAACAGTATGGTATTTGAAATTACGGGCAAGCCGGCAAAGCTTGATTCTTATCTTGAAAATATGGGTTCGTATACTATTATTGAGATGTGCCGTACAGGCGCAACTGCCCTGCAGCGCGGCGATGTAAAGCTTACAAAGTAATTTCAAACTTATAAAACACTGTCCACTGCTTTCATCACAGTCAGACAATGGCAACAGCCAAGCTAATTGCCGTTCCAAGAATAATAAGCTGTGGTTAGTGATTCTTAAAAAAAATGGGAGGGGTAATATTATATTGCTCCTCTCAAACAGCATAAATGGAGTGTATTAAAAATGAGAAGTGACAATGTAACTAAAGGCGTAGAACGTGCCCCGAACAGAAGCTTGTTCTATGCAATGGGATATACTAAGGAAGAGCTTGAGCGTCCGCTTATCGGCGTTGTGTCTGCGCACAGCGAGATAGTTCCGGGTCATTTTCACCTTGACAAGATAGCGGAAGCTGTTAAGGCAGGTATTCGACTTGCAGGCGGCACACCTGTAATGGTGCCGTCAATCGGCGTATGTGACGGAATTGCTATGGGTCATATAGGAATGAAGTATTCTTTGGCATCACGTGAGCTTATTGCCGATTCAGTGGAAACAATGACAATGGCGCATCAGTTTGACGGCTTGGTGCTTATTCCTAACTGTGACAAGATTGTTCCGGGAATGGTTATGGCAGCAGTAAGAATGAATGTTCCGGCGGTAGTATGCAGCGGCGGTCCCATGCTTGCAGGAAAATTTGAGGGAGAGTCTATTTCTCTTTCAAAAATGTTTGAGGCAGTTGGTTCGTATAAAGCAGGACTTATAAGCGAGTGTCAGCTTACCGAATGCGAACAGGGCGCTTGTCCGGGCTGTGGTTCGTGCGCAGGAATGTATACGGCTAACAGCATGAACTGTTTGTGTGAGTCACTGGGCATCGCACTTCCCGGCAACGGTACTATTCCGGCTGTTTCATCGGGCAGAGTTGCGCTTGCAAAACACGCCGGCATGGCTATAATGAACCTTGTTAATAACGATATCAAGGCTCGTGACATTATAAACGAGAAGTCTATCAGAAATGCGCTTGCTTGTGATATGGCATTGGGCTGTTCTTCAAACAGCGTGCTGCATCTTTTGGCTATTGCAAACGAAGCAGGAGTACCGCTTGATCTCAACCTCTTTAACGAAATGAGCGCAAAAGTACCTAATCTTTGTCATCTTGCCCCGGCAGGACCTACACATATGCAGGATCTTAACAATGCCGGAGGAGTTCCGGCAGTACAGGCGGAGCTTGCAAAGCGTGGACTTATCGATCTTTCGCTTATTACTGCAACCGGCAAAACTGTTGGTGAGAATATCGAGGGTGCGTATGTTAAGGATACTAAGGCTATCAGAACAATTGACAACCCGTATAGTGAAACAGGCGGAATTCAGATTCTCTGGGGCAATATTGCCGAGAACGGCTGTGTAGTAAAGAGAAGCGCCGTTGCGCCTGAGATGCTGTGTCATAAAGGCCCGGCAAGAGTTTTCAACAGTGAGGACGAGGCAATTGAAGCTATTTATGCTTCAAAGATTGTTGACGGAGATGTTGTTGTTATCAGATATGAGGGTCCGAAAGGCGGTCCCGGTATGAGAGAAATGCTCAATCCGACGAGTGCCCTTGCAGGAATGAAGCTTGATAAGACGGTTGCGCTTATTACAGACGGACGTTTTTCCGGCGCAAGCCGCGGCGCCTCAATAGGTCATGTAAGCCCCGAAGCAGCGGAGGGCGGAGTTATTGGTCTTGTTGAAGAGGGAGATATGATCAGTATTGATATTCCTAACGCTAAGATCACTCTTGAAGTATCTGTTGAAGAGCTTGCTAAGAGAAGAGAGAATTATACTGCTCCAAAGCCAAATATTACTAAAGGCTGGCTGGGCAGATATTCTAAGCTAGTAGGTTCGGCTTCTAAGGGCGCTGTTATGAAAGCTTACGATGAAATATAATGATTTTTAATTACATAACTTTCGGGGAGTATTGGTGAAAGTTTGGCGGATAACATCCGCAGGAAATACGCACACCAATATTTGGAATACGTAACTTCACCGCCTGCATCAAGATTTATACTCAGCTTTCGGCGGTGCGAAGCTATCAAAAGTTTCGGTCAAGCCTTTTCAAAGGCTTGCGGATTCCAAACTTTGGTCGGCGGTCGCAACCGCCGAATTACCCCTAATGCGCAATGACCTCTGCAAGGGGTGAATTCCAAAACAGTCCGGCGGACTGTTT
>CACYEJ010000065.1 GCA_902773395.1 uncultured Ruminococcus sp. | reverse complement strand
TATACGCCAAGTCCGAACTGTGGGATTTTCGTGCCGTCATTCAAAGTAATGTAAGTCTGCATAGTGTTATCCTCCTTTATAGTTTTCAGTTTTTGCAGATCCAGTTTCCGTTTACTTTTACAAAGTTAGCATTTGTCGGGAGCGTCCATGTTCCCGAAGCACCATACACCTTTGCTTCAAGCGTTGTGCTTCCTGTCCGCGTTGCCTTATCTCCTTCCACTGTCACAACGGGATCGTGAAGCTCCGATGAGTAATAATTCAGCGTACCGTCAGCGATCTCACCGAAAAACTCTTCCTTTGTCTGCTGCTTGCCCGACATATGGGTGAATACAATATCCTCGGTCACAAGGGAGTTCAGCGTATCAATATCCTTGTCGATCATTGCCTGCTGAAAGCGGTCATAGGTTTCGAGGATTGCCTGTTCTTCGGTCATATTCTCCGCAGCTCCTTTGCCCTTTACTTCTATCATCACATATTCCGACTTCGTACCCGTCTTGAAATCCATAGCCCAATCGGATATGCCCGATGTTACGATAAAATCCGTGCCTTTTCTGTTTTCATAGCCGTATGTCCTGTCATTGATGTTCAGCCATTCTCCTGCTCGGTTGATCGGGAAAAGCTGTCCGCCGTGGGTATGTCCCGAAAGCACAAGGTCTGCGGCTGTATCGGCTTCATTTTCATAATCGGTCGGCTCATGGTCTAATACGATGATGTATTTATCAGTATCAACGCCGTCGAGCAGCTCGGAGATGTCCTTTCGCTCACCGAGCGTCACATCACGCCTGCCGACGATACAAAGCTCACCGATGTATGCGACCTCGTCCTCAAGGATATGAACATTGTTGTTTTTCAGCTCCGTTTCAAGCTCTTCGGCTGTGAAATCCCTGCAGCTGAAAAAGCCCTGATCGTGATTGCCGTAAACGAGCCATACGCCGTAGGGAGCGTCAATGCTGCTGAGTGCTTCACAGGCTCTTATCATGTCCTTGCGCTTCGACCAGTCATCAACAAAATCGCCGGGGATCAACACAATGTCGGGGGACTGTGCCTTGATCGTTTCAATATGCTCTGCAAAGCCCTCTCCGTCAAATGTCGTGCTGATATGCGAATCGGCAAACATCGCTATCCTGAGCGTACCGATCTGCTTGTCGGTTTTCAGCTTATATTCGGTTTCCCAAACATTGTGACACAGGTAATATGCTGCGGTAAGACAGACCACCGATGCAAGTATAGCAAGCCAGCCCTGCCAATTTATTTGAGATTCCTTGCCCGACATTTTTGATATGAGTGCGAATATTCCTCCGAATATGAGGAAAAAGCCCATGAAGTGAAGATATACGATGATAGCGTTCACAAGGGACATTATTAGTGTGACCGCTGTAAATGCGAGTGCGATAATTCCGAGGGATACCACGATCCTCAGCCATTTTTTATCTATCAAGCTTATCAAGCCGAACCTGCCGACCGCTGCGGTCATATAGATAGTACCGCCGATAAGTGCAGCCGCTACAAGCCCTAAAAGAACGAACCATATCATCGTACCACCCCTTTCTCTTCGCATTGGTTATTCTCCTATATACTTTATCACCTTTGCAGGATTACCGCCAACGATCGCATTTGCAGGAACATCCTTTGTCACGACTGCACTGCCTGCGACAACTGCATTTTCTCCAATCGTCACGCCGGGCATGATAGCCGCACAAGCACCGATCCAAGCATTTTGGCAGATACGAACGGGCTTGCACCGCAGCGTATAGCGGTCATTCAAATCGTGACTATCGGTCACAACGGTCACTTTCGGACCGATCTGCACATTGTTCTCAATGTCGATACCGCCGATAGACATTGCTGTGAAGCTGTGATTGATAAACACATTCTTTCCGAAGGTCATCTGCATGGGAAAATCTATCTGAAACGGAGCGAATATTTCTGGTCCTTCGGGAACATTCCCCTGAAACAGCTCTGTAAAAGCCGCTTTCAACTGCTCCGAGTTCGGTTCTGCGCGATTGATGTGAAACAGCGCAAGGTTTGCACGGTTCAGCTCGTCTATCGCAGGACGGTACTCCTCCGAAAACATACTGACAGGCTCACCGCTTCTGAGTTTCTCGAAAATATCCATACATTTCTCTCCCTTCGGGCTTTGGTAACGAGTGTTTCTTAACTCTGTTTTTATTATATTCGACTTTAGGGAAATAATCAATGGTCACTTTCTTTGGAACGGTTACTTATGTAACGGTTTCCGAAAAAAGGTTACTTATCTGCACAAAAAAGGCAACATCCTCCGAGAGCGGAAAATGCCGCCTTTATAGCCTTAGCTGTTTTATTCCATTATTCAAATAGCAAAATATAATTATCGAATTTGGTCTGCTTTCTTTGGGGTTACTTATTGGCTATTTGACATTAGGTAAGGATAAGAAATATATTATCATAAGTTTCCCAAAATAGCGTACTATATATGCCAATAAACACTAAAAGTCTTGATTTTTGGCGGTATTTTCATTGTAACAGATAGTTCTAAAAATGTATAATCGGGACTAAATCTTCATCCCAAAAGACAAACAACTTTGCTGTTTTAATGCTCAAAGCTATCCTAAGGCAACAGTTTTTTGTATTTTAGGACAGGTCTTTTAAGACTATTCAGTAGAAGATAACGTATTTCCGTCGTTATTTTAGTGTTTTATATAGTCCGGTAAATTGGGAAACTTTTATATTATCTTTCTTGATCAGGCAAAACGCCGATATGACAAACAATTTTTCTCTGAGAGCAAGTACAATATTGGGGCAAATTGCTCAGGAATAGTTAATGGTTATTGTCGGTTTTTTCACTCCAATATTCAATTTCACAACAGCTTGTTGTGAAATTATAAGGATCAATTCAGAATAATAACCATATATCATTTATAGTTTGATTTGTGCAATGAGAGTGATCTTCTTGGAATACATCTTACAATCATTGCTTTATTCACATGATAAATCAATCAGATATTTTTCGGTGCTATTATAGGGAAAAAGCGTTTCAACCGTTACGGCTGAAACGCTTTTGCATTAAAACTTTGAATCCACTGGGTTCAAAGTTATTATGCTCCGATAATCTTCATGATTTCCGCAGGCTTCAGCACCTTGCCCGATGAAACGAGTTTCTCATTGATCACAAGTGCAGGCATTGACATAGCACCATACTCCATGATTTTCTGTAAGTCAGTGACATACTCTACCTCGATACCCATACCCTCGACAACCTTGACAGTGTTATCATAAAGCTGATGGCAGGCTTTGCATCCCGAACCGAGTACCTTAATGCAGCATAAACCGTCAACAGGTTCACCGCAGCAAGTCGAAGCTGATGCGCTTGTATTCTGCTCTCCGCCGCAACAACAGCATGAAGTTTCCTCTTTCTTCTCTTCCTTTTTCTTTCCGAATAATGACATAGTGTTTTCCTCCTAAACAATGTAGTTCTGAATGATATTGAAGAAGTATCCTACAAGGATAATTCCGAGAGTACATATAGCGATAAAAATACCGAGCAGCTTCGGCTTTATCGCTTTTTTCAGCATTATCATAGACGGCAGCGACAGCGTGATAACGCCCATCATAAACGCCAGTACCACGCCGAGCTTTGCACCCTTTGCGACCAGTGCTTCTGCAATGGGGATACAGCCGAAAATGCTCATCAACAGGATAAGCGAACCGAAATCTACCATTGGTGACGATATAAGAAATGAGAACGTCACGCCCAGCGGAAGCCCTGCACTTGTAAAGCCCATAAATAGTGGTATGGACGAGCATGAACAGAAGGGTGTGACTGTACCAAGCAAGGCTGCGATACAATTTGCGCCGATACCGTGGAACCTGCCAAGTATCTCCTTCGTTCTTTCAGGAGGGAAATAGCTCTGTATATAGGTTATCACAAATATCAGCACGCCCAGCAGAACCATTATTTTTATCATGTCATAG
>CACYEJ010000064.1 GCA_902773395.1 uncultured Ruminococcus sp. | reverse complement strand
TCAAAAATAACTCCTTTTGAAGCATAGTCCTTACAGGTTCCTATGATCTGCGGAAAAGTAAGCTGTTCTACCTTCTGTCCCACTGTATCCAACACCGGAATGGGTATTTCATAGTAAGGCCTAATACAATAATCTCTTGTGAACCTTTTCTGCAAGTAAGAAAAAGCCTCATTCAAAACATCCAATTCATATTGTAAAAGTGTTCTTGCTTGATAAAGATGGTCGGTGCATTGAGGAATAAAAATACTTGCATGTGTATAAGCATTTGCTTCTTTCAGAGAGTCGGTATCTTTAATATACATTGCAGCTACACCGTTAGGGCTATATCCATAATCCAAGGCAATTTGCATTTTTTTGTTATTAGTGTATGTTTTCTTTTTATTATTTGCTCTATTTTGAAGGTTTACGTTGATATTCTTAAAATCCCTCTTGTGGCCTTGGTATTCCAATACCTGCACATAATCAGGTACATTTATAAGACAGTACATATCCAGAAGCGCTTCAACAGAAATTCTGAGATTTCTTATCACGGGTATGAAACCAAAAAAAGCAGTATCGATATCTTTATTAAAAATATACTGAATATCATTCACATAATTGTCGAGTATAAAATAAAATAGTTTTATCTCTGGCGTTTGATAAATATCGATATTTGTATATTGGAATTGAGCTTCATTTAGCCATGCGTTAAAAGTATTGATTGCCCACGGTAACTGCACCAACATATCAGATCTGACAACACAGAATCTTTTCATAAAAACATCTCCTTAATGAATAGTAATTTTTCAATTAAATTGTTTGGCTGCTTTTGCATATCAGTTGTTTATTTAAAACGCTCATATGCCATTCTACTCTGTTCCGAAGTATTCTATTGCAGTTGTATTCAAAGATTACACCCCCTCTTTTTTGATAATTGGATTATTATACTGTATAATTATTACAAAGCAATAACCGTGGAATTAACTTTTCGTTAATTCCACGGTTTTGATCGTTTATCAATGCGATTGTAAACAGTATAATAAACCATACCAATTCTCGCAAACAAATGTACCATCTCTCACCGCAAAACGTACCACTGTGATATACTTGAAGCAATAAACCACAGGTGGTGCTGAAAGTGAAAGGGATAGATATGTACACAAAGATCCGACAGTTAAAGGCGCTGAAATACAGTCAGCGCGGAGCGGCAGAGGCGCTCGGTATTCACCGTGATACGGTGCGGAGGTATTGGAACATGAGCGTCGAGGATTACGAGACGGAGGCTGCGAAGATACGAAAGCTGTCCGCTCTCGACGAGTTCAGGATCGTGATCCTTAGCTGGATAAAGGCAAACCCTCGAATGTCCTCGGCGCAGATCTGCGATTGGCTCAAGGAGGATTATACCGGCGACTTCAAAGAGCGCACCGTAAGCCACTATGTAAACCGTCTGAGAGCCGAATATGATCTTCCTCGCGTAATTCACCCTCGTGAATTTACCGCCGTAGAGGAGCTTCCTCCGGGGCAGCAAATGCAGGTAGATTTTGGAGAAATGTATATGCCTCGTGCGGAGGGCGGCAGGATCAAGGTGCGGTTCGCCGCATTCGTCCTCAGCCATTCGCGTTACAAATTCGTGTGGTTTCAGAGCAGACCGTTCTGCACGATAATCACAATGCCGATAACAGCGCAGACAGAAAAGAATCGTGTCCGCGAATGCTGATATGTGTTTCTCATTTTTGCAGATCCCTTCTGTAATCCGAAACAGTCTTCCCTGTCCATACCGCAAAGGCACGAAGAAAGGAATTTATCTCCTGGTATCCGAGCAGAAATGCTATATCATTTGTTGTCATTTCCGTATTACGCAGATAATGGATCGCAAGCGTCTCTCTTGTGGAGTTGAGCTGCTTCTGGAACGTTGTGTTTTCTTCGCTGAGCTTACGCTGTAATGTGCGGCGTGAAAGTCCGAGCCGCTGTGCCGCATCTTCTATTCCGCACTGTCCTCCCGAAAGGAGCTCGCTCAGAACGCTTCGTACTCTTGCCGAGGTGGATTCATCATTGTCAAGCTCGGCAAGCCGTTTTGTCAGCTCAGGCTCAAAGTAACTCCACATACATTCGTCATAGCTTATAAACGGAAGAAGAAGATCATTCAGCTTGTATCTGACTGCATTACGATCGCTTTTGCATATCGGACATTTAAGGAATTCCGAAAGCGCATCGCCCTTCGGAAGTTCTGCCATTTCTACGGAAACGGGACTTACATTCTCCTTTGTGGCTCTGCGTATAATATGAGTTAAAAACGCAAGCTCGCAGGACACTAAAAATGCCGGCTGTACAAGCTCCGCATCATCGCCATCTATTTCCACCGTCAACGTATCGGAATCTTTCGTCAAGATAAACTGCATGGGGCCTATCAAACGCTTGTATCGTGCAAGACGTTCAATGCAGGAGGCGCCGTTTTTGGAGCAGTACGCAGCAAATATCGGCGGCGAAAAGGCTTCTATTTTATTCGTGCAGGACAGCTTTATCGGAAGAGCATCATCATCGGACAGCTCGCCTATAGCCTTCATGAAGCGGTAATAACTCTCCTCGGACATTGCAGGGGTGCGGTGGTTGAGCGCATCAGTGGGGATCTGCGCTTTTTTCAGCACCGCCTCGACATCTATCCCGTGATATTGCAAAAGGTCTTTATATCGTCCGTCTAAAATATAGTTTTTCATTTTTTTCCACCTTTTAGGATCGGGTTTACATAGCGGCGTCTTTTAACTGTGCCTCTGCCGAATTCTATCGCCCCTGCAGGGCAGCGATTGATACAGGCAGCACATTTTGTGCATTGCTTTTTCACCCATACAGGCTTATTGTCTGTCAGCTTGATCGCACTATCCGGACAGTTTCTTGCGCACATTCCGCAGCGAATGCAGTTATCCGTTACGCGGAATCCGTTTGTTTTTGCCATAAAGTGATACATCAGATGTAACGCTTTTGATGATACACCTTTCGGATGCTGCTTCTTTTGAACTTGCAATTCCTCTGATATAACTGCAAGTTTTTTCTCTGCGTCATCAAGTATCGAATCGGATTTTTCTTTTGTATCAAGGTCGTAATAGAACACGCCGTTGTCGGGCATGACCACTGCAGCTGCATAACTGAGCGTCAGCCCCTTTTTTTCAAGCTCTTTCGCAAGAAAAGCACCTGTTCCGCCAATGCTTGCTCCGCAGGTGACGATCGCAAACACATAATGCTCACCGCTTATATTCAGAGTCCTTACAAAATCCAGTACAACATCATTCAGTGTATAGCAGTAAACAGGGAAGACAAAACCGATGCGCTCTTTGTCTTTTAGTTCAAAGTCGTATTTGCAGCTTTTCCTTGCCTTCGCCATATCAACGAGCTGTTCATCCTCATCTGCAACAGCCTTAGCTGCCATCAAAGAATTGCCGGTGCCAGTAAAATAAAAGATCATGTTCAGCTCTCCCGTTTTGTTTCTGCTTTTATTATACAACAAAGAACAAACAAAATAAAGCGCATGCCGTGATAAAGGAACATCATATCGTGCCAAGATGCATATCATTTTGTGCCACTATTCATATTTAGCAGTTCGAAAGGCATCTAT
>CACYEJ010000063.1 GCA_902773395.1 uncultured Ruminococcus sp. | reverse complement strand
CTTTTTGTAGGTACAAAGAAGCAGGCTCAGGACTCCGTTAAGGAGGAGGCTTTGCGTGCAGGCGCTTACTATGTAAATGCGCGTTGGCTCGGAGGTATGCTTACAAACTTCACTACTATCCGCCGCAGAATTGCAAGATTGAAGCAGCTGCGTGAAATGGAAGCTGACGGTACTTTTGATCTTCTTCCAAAGAAAGAAGTTATTAACTTGAAGCATGAAATCGAGAAGCTTGAGAAGTTTATGGGCGGCATTGAAGATATGGGCGAAATCCCAGGTGCGCTGTTTATTGTAGATCCCCGCAAGGAGAGAATTGCAGTAGCTGAGGCTAAGAAGCTCGGTATTCCGATAGTTGCTATTGTAGACACAAACTGTGATCCTGATGAAATTGATTATGTTATCCCCGGCAACGACGACGCTATCAGAGCCGTTAAACTGCTTGCCGGCACAATCGCTAACGCTATCATAGAGGGTCATGAGGGTCAGATGGGCGCAGCAGCAGTTGAGGATGACGAAGACGACAGCGAAGAAGAGGAGTAATTTTTCTTACAACAAGCTGTTTTTGATTGTTCAAAACAATCTCTTAGAGTCTGTTCAGGAACTGTGAAGAAATAAATTTTTAAATTTATACGTAGGGTAATTTGCTCTAAACAAGGCAAATTTTCTTGGAATACTGATGTATTTCAAGAAAATTCAACTCAGTTCAGGGCAAATTAGAAAAGCAAAAATAAAAATTTATTGATGAACAGTTCCTTAATATCTAAGTTTTTTACGTAATTGCAGCTAACTATAGATAAAACAGGCTTAAAAATTTGATTTTGTGAAATACTAATTTTAAAATATATTTTTCGGAGGTAGAATGACAATGGCATTTACAGCACAGGACGTAAAATCGCTTAGAGAAAAAACAGGCTGCGGTATGATGGACTGTAAGAAAGCTTTGACCGAAGCTAACGGTGACATGGACGCAGCTATTGATATTTTAAGAGAGCAGGGTCTTGCAAAGGTAGCCAAGAAAGCCGGCAGAATTGCAGCTGAGGGTATTGCTTTCGCAATGACAAACGCTGAGGGCAATGTTGGAACAGTTATCGAGGTTAACGCGGAAACTGATTTCGTTGCAAAGAACGCAGATTTCCAGAATTTCGTAAAGACTCTTGCCCAAACAGTTATTGCTGAGAATCCGGCTGACGTTGACGCTTTGGCTCAAACTAAGGCAGTTGGCACTGAGGTTACAGTTGCTGAGCTTCTCCAGGAGAAAATTCAGACCATTGGCGAGAACATCAAGATCAGACGTTTCGAGAGATTTGAGGGCGCTTCTGTTGCATATGTTCACGCAGGCGGAAAGATTGGTGTTCTTGTAAACTTTGATACGGATATCGCTGCAAATAACCCTGAGTTTGTTGCTTACGGTAAGGATGTAGCTATGCAGATTGCTGCGCTTAACACACAATATCTTGACAAAAACGATGTACCGGCTGATGTTATCGAGCATGAGAAAGAGATTATGGTTGCTCAGATGAAGCAGGATCCAAAGATGGCTAATAAGCCTGAGCAGGTTCTTGCAAAAATCGTTGAGGGCAAGGTTGGCAAGTTCTATAAGGAGAACTGCCTTGTTGATCAGGAGTTTGTAAAGGACAACACTAAGACTGTTGGTTCTTATACTGCTGAAACCGCTAAGGCTTTGGGCTGTACGATTGCAATCAAGAAATTCGTTCGTTTTGAAAAGGGCGAGGGCCTTGAGAAGCGTCAGGACGATTTTGCAGCTGAAGTTGCTAATATGGTGAAGTAATTTTTTATAATTTTATATTAAATATTAAAGGCTATAAGAAGTTTTTTCTTATAGCCTTTTTGTAATACGGTTTAACAAGCGATTTAAAAATTAATTATACTTCAACAACCTCATAGAGTTGATAACAGCTATTATCATAACACCTACATCACCGAAAACTGCTTCCCACATACCGGCAATACCTAATGCTCCCAATATAAGGAACAAAATCTTTACTGCGATAACAAATACGATGTTTTGCATAACAATTTTCTTTGTGTACTTTGCAGTTCTTATAGCTTCTGTCAGCTTAGACGGCTCATCTGTCATAAGCACAACATCGGCAGCCTCTATTGCTGCATCAGAACCGAACGCACCCATAGCTATTCCGATATCGGCACGTGCAAGTACCGGCGCATCATTTATTCCGTCACCTACAAATACCAGCTTTTTCTTATCCGGCTTCACCTTATCAAGTTTTTCAAGTGCTTCAACTTTTTGATCGGGCAAAAGTTCACTGTAATATTCACTAATACCTATTTCATCGGCTGCTGCTTTTGCTGAGCTTTCCGAATCGCCTGTCAGCATAACTGTCTTTGATATTCCAAGCTCACTTAACTTCAGAATTGTATCTTTAGTATCCGTCTTAATTTCATCTGAAATAATCATACTGCCGGCAAAAGTATCGTTTACGGCAAAATATACTACAGTTCCTTTTTTATCAGTGGGTGTAAATTTTATATTGCTGCTTTTCATCATCATTTCGTTTCCGGCAAGAATAGTTTTCCCTTTAACAACCGCCTTTACTCCCTGTCCGGAAATTTCTTCGTACTCGTCAATCTCACTTTTATTTATATTTTTTCCATAAGCTCGAACTATCGAACGCGCTATCGGATGATTTGACATTGCTTCGGCATTGGCTGCAATTTCCAGTAGTTTTTCTTTAGAATAACCGCCTGACGGCATAATATCAGTAACATCAAACACACCTTTTGTCAATGTACCCGTTTTATCAAACACAATTGTGTCAACGGCGGTCAGCGATTCAAGATAACTGCTTCCTTTTACAAGAATACCCTTTCGGGATGCAGCGCCTATTCCACCGAAAAATGTCAGAGGAATTGAAATCACTAATGCGCACGGACAGGATATTACCAGAAACACAAAGCATCTGTGAATCCAATTACTCCAATCTCCGCCAAAGATAAGCGGAGGAACAACTCCTATCAAAACAGCCAAAACTACAACTATCGGTGTGTAATACCGTGAAAAAGACGTAATGAAGTTTTCACTTGG
>CACYEJ010000062.1 GCA_902773395.1 uncultured Ruminococcus sp. | reverse complement strand
GAGGCTGTGCATAACCGGGGTTTGACATTTGATTATATGGCACGGGGTCACGTCTAGCTTGCATATAGCCATTTGTATATCCACCATAACCTGGATAGGGCGGCTGCATCTGATTCTGTCCTCCGAAAAGCGCCATTTGAGCTCCGCCGGTGATCATTTTAAAAACTAGTTCCTTTAAAGATGGACCTAAAATATAATAGGCGAGATAATTTGATACGCTATCGATCTTATCAGAGAACAAAAAGTTAATTACTCTTTTGCCTAGTTTCGGTTTGTCGATTCGTGCGTTTCCTTGAATAACTTTTGTTTTATCTTCGCCTGTCTGCACGCCGTTGTAGTTTGTAATGTCTGCCATGAAGTACTCCTTTCAGTCAATTAACTCTAAATATAAAAGCAAAACCCAGAGCAACTGTAAAAGTTGCTCCAGGATACTCACAATACGTAATTTGTTAGGATTCGTTTGAGTTTTCACCAGGTTCCGATGTGGTCGTCTGGGATTCCGCACTACCCACGGACACCTCTCCGCTGACACTGTTCAGCAGTTTCTCTGTCGAATCAGTGGGCTGTCGGCTGCCAATAAAATCGAATACGAGTTTGCCTGCAGCCGCTACAACAGCAGCTCCGCCAACAATTCTGGCAGCAATCTGCTTTTTGCTCGGCTTAGGCTTTTCCTCCTTAGTCTTTTTTTCTTTGGCAGGCTTTTCAGCCTTCGTGATTTCATATCCGAGAAACTTGTGAACTTTCTTCTCAGGCAGAGTCTTGGTTTCCTCCGTTTCGGGTTTCACTTCTGCGGACTGTTCCACAGTTTCAACCGTAGTATCTTCGTTTGCCTTCTGGTTGTTGTTCTTGTTGCTCATTTTTGTTCTCCTTTATAAAATAATTTTTAGTATTGTTGAGGTATTACCCTCAATATAGAAACTGTACTTTTTACGAATTTGTATAGTTCTATAAAGAGGGCTTTTACCTCCCCAAAACAACCATTACGCAACAATTAATACATATTTCTAGCTAAAAGTTCTCCTGCTGGTGCCAGAAATTCTGTATAATCGATGAAACAAACGGCAGGAACACCGGACGACGGATCTTCGTATTGCTTATAGTATAGAATATCTTTTGGTTTCAGAAGATCTCCGCCTCCGTTATAACGGAATTCCAAAAGTTCACTCATTCTGGTTTCAATTCCGTCTTCTGCGGTTTCGCCTATTGCGTCTAGGAAAATATCAAGACCTACGGACGAATACACATCTTTGAAATTGTCGAATTGATCGTCGTCTTCGCTGTCTCTTTCTTCGTAAGGGTCCTTATAAGGTAAATCCGATGACGAATAGAACGGATCACTACCTTTTTTCTTGAGCGCTAATCTGCGTCGCTTCTTAAGAATACGATTCGTATTCATAATACCCTGAGTTACTTCGACAATATCCCCGCGAAACTTGACATGAGTAACCTTATCGATAAACAATGTAGTTCCCTGTCCTCTCGAAGTGATAAGAGAGTCCATTATTTCGTCTTTCGGATACTCTTCCTCGAGAAGTTCATCGTTAATCTGTTTTACTTTTTTATCAGGAACTTCGCCCTTAAGTTTTTCGATAAGTTTGTCTTTTTCATCGTTCTTGTCTTTAAAGAACTGCGTGACAACATATCCTTTTGCGATTTCATCAAGATCAAGTTTGTGAGAATATAAAGACAAACCACTTGACGCGACGCCCATTAGAAACGCAGGCCAACAACATTCGGCATAAATTAAAGCTTTTTCTTTTTTGTCTAGCTTCTTTTCTTCTTCACCTTCCGCAGCTTCTTCTTTTTTTCTAATAATAGATTCTGCTTTTTTACTTTCGAGCCAGAAAACATAAACGGCGCCCCAACCTAATGCGACGCCGCCTCCAGTCATAATGGAAGTTTTATTCTTTTTGCCAAATGCTAACAGACCCGCAAACGCTTTTTCAATTCCTTTAAAACTCAATTTGCTCATATGAATCTCCTTTCACTCTCAGAATATCAGTACGCTGCTCCAGGAATTCCTGCAGTTTTTGGAAGACATGGAATATAGTCGTACTCGATAGACTGAATCGTCATTCCGTGAAAGGTGCGATTGCCGATATGAGCTTTGAACGGATTCTTCGGTCCCCAACAATTATTTCTGGAATTTGTAGGCGGTTCGATTCCAAGCATCTCGAAGTATTTGTCTCTATATAAGCCATGATTTCGTTTGCAGTAGTCTTCCGCACGCAACAGAACTTCTTCCAGATCGCTTTTACGTATCTGGAACATTACGCCTGTGTCCGTATCGATAAACAGATCTCCGGCATACGGATCAGATTTAACAGCTTTTCTTCCATCTTCATCGACAAAGTTTTTCATCACTTTATCTTCGAGAGTAAGATCTTCAATTTTCTTAAAAGTATCTTCCCCGACGACTTTTTTAGCATTTTCTGTAAAGCTCTTAATTTCTGCCTGCTTTGTCGCCGCAATTGCTGCAAGTCCTGCGATCGTAATGCCGTTAAAATAATTCGATAAAAATGTTCCAGCAGCTGATACTACGCCACAAATAATTGTAAATTTCTCAGCATTAATATACTGAAGATTACGAAGAGTCTTCAATTCTTTGATTTCTTGGGCCTTCTCGTCCTCAGAAATAGGCTTAGATTCAATTTTTTCAACATTCGCTTCATAATTCTCATGAATTTTTGCAACGTCGTCAGACGCCTTAAAAGCGCATACAATGGCTCCTACAAGACCAACAATTCCTCCCACCATTGAGATCGTTGCGGCATTCTGGTTCAGATATTTGCCCATTTTTTCAAAGACTTTGAAATCAATAGTTTTTTTATCCAATTATTTATACCTCCAAATAATAATCATAAGGAACACAATAGGGTTTCGGACAATAATAATAAAAGTCCTCACCGAACATTTCACGCCACTCGCCATCTGTGACCATGCGTCTGTCCCATTCGATATCATGGACTCTATAGTCTGGCGTGTTAGCATAACCCCAGTTTCCGCCAGCTACATTAGGAATTATCCCGTGCAGAAAATATAACT
>CACYEJ010000061.1 GCA_902773395.1 uncultured Ruminococcus sp. | reverse complement strand
CTCTAAAGCTTAAAAAGGTTGTTTTGGAAGTATACGAGGAAAACATCGCGGCTAAAAGAATTTATGAAAAAGCAGGGTTTGTTTGTAAAGGTGTATTAAGAGAAGATGATATTGGAATAGCAGTTGAGTACGAAATAAACAATACGCATTTAAGATAGAAGGTGCATTAATGAAAGGTATTATTTTAGCGGGCGGCTTAGGCACGCGGCTCTATCCGCTAACTACGGAAGCATCTTGAAAATACTTTCGATCGTACTTAAATATACAATTTAAGGGATTATTATGAATATTGGTATCGCATGTGATAAAAACTACTTGTTTTTATATAAATCCATGCTGCGTTCGTTAGCAGAAAACAACAGACATATTAAAGATGGTATTGATGTTTATTTTTTAAACTCTGATTTAAGTGTTGATGAGTTGCAGGCATTTGTTGACTGGTGTAATTCCATTGGGATTAACCTGAAAAGGGTTAAGATTGACAGCGATATTTTCCCTAAGGATATTGATTATGATTATAATCAAACATTCAAACTCGTTATGTACTACCGTTTGCTGCTTCCTTTTGTGATTCCCGAAGATGTTGACAGAATACTGTATCTTGACGGAGATATGATAATTAACGGAAGTATTGAGGAGTTATATAAAACGGATTTTAAAAATAAAATGGTTGTCGCAGCACCTGATTTCGTTTTGTACAACTGTGACAATTTAAAAAAGTCTGTTAACCTTCCGCAAGACTATATATACTTTAACGCAGGAATGCTGCTTTTGAACATTACTGAAATAAGGAATAAGCTTTCAGTTGACGATATTTTCAAATGCGCAAGAACCATTCAAGAGAATATGCGTTATGGAGATCAGGATATTTTGAATGTGTTGTTTCACAGTAAAGTAAAATATGTATCTATGCCGCAATACAATCTTCAGCTTTGTTGGCATACGAGGACAATTAACAATTCATCGTTAAAAAAATATGATACAAGAATAATACATTTCCTATATAAAAGGAAGCCTGACGATTATCTGTTTGCCAATCCGCTGAAAAAACAGTTTTGGAAGTATACCAGAATGAATGGATATTTAGGTCAGTATTTATTATTCAGAGTAATTAATCCCATTACAACGTTGTTATGGAATCTTTACATCAAAATAAAGCATACAGAAAAAGATTTTGAGATAGACTACTCTAAATTCGAGAAATTAGCTCTATCGGAAAGGCATATTGACAAATGGGATTGAAAGCATTCTTTTCATTACTAAAACAGAAATGTAAAGGCTATTACGAAAGAAGGCACACGGTAATTACAGCTCAGATAACTCTATCTTCTCCCAACGAAGTGCTTAAGGGTAGAAATATTGTTGTGACAGGAGGCTCGAGAGGATTAGGCTTTTTTATCGCAAAGAAATGCGTTGATGAAGGTGCCAATGTTCTGATAACAGCCAGGAACGAGGATTGTTTTCGGAGTTATATTCAACTGTAAAATAAGCATGTATTGTTTTACGCTCGGAAATATTGCTTTCTTTATTCTCTCGGGAATTTGCGGAAGCATCTTTATAATAATTCTCAGTCATTTTGCCGCAGAGTGTTTTTTGAAGTTCAATAAATTCAAATCTGTAATCAGATGGATATGCAACAATTCAATTATCATTATTGGTACGCACTATGTGTTGATTACTTTGATAAATAATTCTTTGTCCGTAATACATATGGACAAACCGATAGTGTACAATACCTTTTTAGTTTTATTTGTAACAATTATTATTGCAATATATTACCCTGTTTGTAAGTTTGTGAACAGGTATATACCCATTTTAGCTACAAAAAAAGAAAGGCAAAAGCATGAAGGTTAAGAAACTTCTTGAAATAATCGGAGCGGATTTCTACACAGGTGTTCCCGACAGCCAGCTGAAGGCTTTGTGCGACTACCTGATGAATACATACGGAATCGATAAAAAGCACCACATTATCGCCGCGAACGAGGGCAACTGCGTCGGACTTGCCGCGGGCTATCACCTCGCGACAGGCAAGGTGCCCGTTGTCTATATGCAGAACAGCGGCGAGGGAAATATCATAAATCCCCTTGCGTCGCTTCTGAACGACAAGGTTTACGCAATTCCGATGATTTTTGTTATCGGATGGCGCGGCGAGCCGGGGATTCACGATGAACCGCAGCATATCTATCAGGGACAGGTCACCGTCAGGCTGATGGAGGATATGGACGTCGCGACCTTTGTTATCGGAAAGGATACGACGGACGCGGAGCTTCAGACTGCCGTGAATGATTTCAAAAAGCTCCTTGAAAACGGCAAGCAGGTCGCGTTTATCGTTCGCAAAGGCGCTCTTGAATATTCCGAAAAGGTCAAATACACCAACGGCAACACGATGCTGCGTGAGGAGATTATTCAGCACATTGTTAAGGTCAGCGGCGAGGACCCGATTGTTTCCACAACGGGAAAAGCCAGCCGCGAGCTTTTTGAAACGCGCGAAGCGAACGGTCAGAGCCACAAGTACGATTTTCTTACCGTCGGCTCTATGGGACACAGCTCCTCAATCGCGCTCGGCGTCGCGCTCAATAAGCCTGACAGGAAAATCTGGTGCGTTGACGGCGACGGCGCGGTTCTTATGCATATGGGCTCGATGGCAGTCATCGGTACCAACGCTCCCGACAATCTCGTGCACATCGTGATTAATAACGGCGCTCACGAAACTGTCGGAGGAATGCCGACGGTCGCGGAGAAGATTGATGTTGTCGCAATCGCAAAGGCGTGCGGATATCCGAACGCTGTTTGTGTTGACAGCTTTGAGGCTTTAGATATAGAATTAAACAAGGCAAAAGTCAAAAACGAGCTGAGCCTTATTGAGGTAAAATGCTCAATCGGCGCGAGAGCTGACCTTGGCAGACCGACAACAACAGCTCTGGAGAATAAAGAAAACTTTATGGCAAATATCCGATAGACAGAGGACTTCATTATGAAAGGTATTATTTTGGCGGGCGGCTCGGGAACGAGGCTCTACCCGCTCACGACGGTAACAAGCAAACAGCTCTTGCCTGTATACGACAAGCCGATGATTTACTATCCGATGTCGGTGCTGATGAACGCAGG
>CACYEJ010000060.1 GCA_902773395.1 uncultured Ruminococcus sp. | reverse complement strand
CGCCTTTAATATCGTTGATGTTGTTTTTAGCGTCTTGAACGCTGCTGATTATATTCTGAACATCGTTAAATATTGCTCCGGAATCCGGTGGCGTGACTGAATTATTCTCTATGATTTCTTTCATTTCGCCGATAAGATCAAGCTCGGAATAAAAATGCTTGTCTTTGAAATGTGTTTTCTCCTCATCAATAATCTGCTTTTGTATGGAAAGCAAATCCGAGAGATTGAAGATAATATCTCCGTTCTGAATTAATTCCTTTAGCTCGACAATCAGCTCTTTAGTTTTCTCGTGATTGTGTTCTTCAATTGAGTCTGATAAAAGCTGTGTTATCTCCTCGGCGGAAGAATCAATCTTCTGTAGATTATCGGAAGTCTGATTAATCAATGTCTGAGTATCATCTGTTGTCTGCTGTATATAGCCCTGAATCGTATTAAGATTATCGCTTAGCTGCTTAGCCGAACTGTCAGCCGATGATGAATCTATATCGTTCGATATCTTTTCAATGTCCTTGTTAAGCTCATTAAGCTGCTTTTTCAGCTCAGTCAGTTTGCTTTCGGAAAAATCCCATTTTGTGAAAGGCTCCAGTTGACCGACAATTCCTCCCACATCTTTACGCCCTAATACATCAGCCTTGTTATTGCAGCCGTCTATATAGCCGCTCTCCCTGCCGACAATTCCTCCGATATTATATCCTGTCCTGTCATATCCAACCTTTTCGCTGTTGGTGCAGTTTTCTATTATTCCTTCGGAGTAACCGGCAATTCCTCCGATGTCTGTAATGTCGAGAAAATCATCTTCGGAAACCTCGGAAATGTCAAACGTGCGGTCAAGAGTGAAATTGGTAATTATTGGAGTTGATGACGATGCGGTACTTATTGGAATTGTGTTAATGCTTCCTTTATTCTTACATTCCGACACAATGCCGCTGTTTTCTCCTGCAATGCCGCCTGCCTGATGTTCGCCTGTTACTTCTCCTTCAAACACGCAGTCCGATACCGTACCCGTATTGTTTCCGACAATACCGCCTACGGTTTGAATTCCCGCAACATCGCCCGAAAAGCTGCAATTAGTAATGACTCCGTTGTTTACGCTTGCAACTCCTCCTACAACGCAGCCTGTGCCGCCGGGCTTGACAGTACCGCTGATATGCAGATCGCTTACAAATGCCTTTTCGGAAACATACCTGAAAAAGCCTTGATGAGAGCCGTCAGAGGTCAGCTTGAAGTTTTTGATAGTGTGACCGTTGCCGTTGAACGCTCCGCTGAAATATGGGATATTAACAAATTCAGTGTTTTTTAAGTCGATATCCTTTTTCAACTCAACGGTCATTTTTTCCGAGTAGCTGTCCGAGCTGCATTTCTTTGAGAACGATATAAGCTCATCGGCTGTTGAGATGCTTACTGTGCCGTCATCTGCAAATGCAGCAGTTTCCGTCAGCAGAAGTAAAATAGGAGTAATACTAATTAAAATCGTTAAGAAAACAGATATTGACTTTTTCATCTCTCCGCACCTCCAAGACGCAGTATAAATCTTGTTTTATCAATAAGCCTGTCGAGCAGTACGATAATTTGCGGCAGTACCGTAAGCACAAGGATAACCGAGATAAGAGCGCCTCTGCCAACCGCAAGTCCTATGTGACCTATATACACATCGCTTACTCTCATTGATATCATAAATCCTGCCATTGTAAGGATTGAGCCGGAAGTCAGAACAGTAGGAAAGCTTTCGTTCACAGCGTAAACCATTGCTTCTTTTTTGTCGTATTTGTTTCTTAATTCCTGATAGTGGTTCATAATTACAATTGCGTAGTCAATAGTTGCACCCATTTGAATTGCAGAAACAATCATATTTGTTACAAAGGAGCTTGTTATATCCATTAAATACGGGAACGAGAAATTAATCCAAATACTGCCCTGAATTACAAAGACAAGCAGTACCGAACCGGCAACACTCTTAAACGTCAAAAGCAGAATGATAAGCACAAATGTTATTGTCAGCAAATTGATTTTCGTGCTGTCGCTGTTAAAGGTGTCGGCAAGATCCTTAGCGCTTGTTATCTCTCCGATAACGAGAAGCTTCTTATCGCTGTCGGAATAATATTTTTTTGCAGCGGTACGAATGTTTTCTACAAGATCTGTGCTTTCCTTTCCCTCAACTGAAACTGTTGCTGTAATGATGATTCTGTCGTAGTTCTCACCTTGGAGCTGTTCAATGCCTTTCATCAAATCTCCACGAAGAGTCTGCATTTCGTTCATTTTATCCTCGTCAAGGTTGATGATACCCTCGTCGCTCTTATCAAACAGAAACAAAAACATATCTATCAAGGGTACTTCGTAGTCCTCGCTGCTTTTGAAAATACTCTGATATTGACTATGCTCCACTCCGTAAGCCTGATACAGAAGAGTTGCTTCCTCTAAATCAATATCCAGCAGCTCTGCAAACATTCTCGGTGTGTAGTTGTCGGTAAGCACCTTGCCGTCCTCTACTTCGATATTTGCAAGACCCGTAATGCTCTTTACATTATCCATATTTGCGATATCGGCAATAACGGCTTTTTCGCTTGTGTAGTCGCCGTTTGGCACAATCAGCGCAATCTGAGTGGAATCGTCGAATGTGTCGGTTATCTTGTGCATAGCGGCACGGCTTTCCGAATATATCAGTTCGTCAATAGTGCTGTCGGCAAAGGCGTAGTTTGCTTTAGAAGAATAATAAATTGAGAACGGAATAATTAAAATAAATATCCATACAAAGCAGTATTTTGATTTTGTAAGGAATTTGCCCCATAGCTTGATGTCGGGAACGTGAGAGCGGTGAGCCGTCTTTTTCAGCATTTTAGGGAAGAAAAGAATCAGCCCCGGCATAAGCAGCAGTACGGAAAGAATACTGAAAATAATACCCTTTGTGAGTACAATACCCAAGTCGCAGCCCAGCCTGAACTGCATTAAGGTAAGCGCAAGCAGACCGGAAATTGTTGTCAGACTCGAAGATGATATCTCGATGATACCCTTTGACAATGCCTCAATCAGAGCTTCCTTTTCATTGCCCTTTTGCTGCACCTCGTCCTGATAGCGGTGAATCAAAATGATAGAGTAATCTATAGCTAAGGCAAGCTGTAGAATAACGGCAATTGAATTTGTAATTGAAGATATCTCTCCGAGAAGATAATTTGTACCCATATTCAGAACTGCTGCAAAGGCAAATACAATTCCAAAAATCACTACTTCAAAATAGCTGCGTGAAGTAAACAGCAGAACTATAATAATAACTCCGACTGTAAGAAGAAGAACGCCGCCCATTTCGGAAGCAATCTCCTTTGAACGGTTTACTCCGATTTCCGAGGAAATATAGGTGTCGTAATCTTTAAGATTTTTCTTGATATCATTCATCGCCGCAATAATGTTCGGGTCATCGCTTGTGCCGTCAAACGATACGGAAAGCATTGCCGAGGAGTTTACAAAGTGTGCCTTTGTATCGTCTAGCTCAACCGATGTAACGTGAGGTGTTTCGGTGATTTTATCCGCAAGCTTTTCGGCTATATCGTATGTAATATTCGATACCATAATATCGGCGGAAGCATACGTGATAAACTCGTCTTCCATTATGGTTAGTCCTTGACGTGTTTCGGTGTCGTCGGGCAGGAAAGCGGTAATATCTTCATTCACCTTTACTTTCGAGATTGATAATGCGCAAAATATTGCAGCCGCTAAAAACAAACCCATTATCAAAAAACGGTATCTTACAATTGCAGCGGCAATACTTTTCATTATCTCATTTTTTTCATTTTTTGAATTACTGTCCTTTTCTCTTTTCACAGACATCACTCCAGTGCTTATTGATATTTTATACTGTAGCAAACAGTCGGCTTAAACTTGACAAGTGTTGAAATTTAAGCTATAATTCATTATATTAGTTAAGTATACAGTAGTCAACCAACAATTATTGTAACAATGTATATTTTTCAACACTTTTCAAAAATATGCTCAAAAGAGGAGAATTTTTTTATGAACAAAAGCGGCAATGAGAACAGAAGTGTACGCAACACCAAAAGAAGACTTCAGGAAGGTTTATTTACGCTTCTCCAGAAAAAGCCAATAAATCAGATTACAGTCAAGGAGCTTACGGAGCTAGTTGATGTAAACAGAGGAACATTTTATTTTCACTACTCAGATGTTTACGATATGCTTTATAAGATAGAGGACGATTTTTTTCTAAAATTTGACAGCGTATTAAATTCAACCACACCCACAGGTGAATCGGATTCTTATCCGTATTTTTTGCAGATATTTACGTTTCTAGCCGAGAACAGCGATATGTGCAGGATATTTTTCAATGAAAACTGCGATATGAATTTTTTTAACAGAATCAAGAAACTGGTAGAGGATAAGTGCTGCTTACTATGGAGAACAAACGGTGTTGATGTAAATAATAAGCGTTCGAGCTTGTATAACGCTTTCATTGTAAACGGCTGCGCGGGAATTATGAAAAAATGGCTAGACGATAATTTTGAGGAGTCGCCTGAGGAGATATCCGAGTT
>CACYEJ010000059.1 GCA_902773395.1 uncultured Ruminococcus sp. | reverse complement strand
GGAGGAATCCATTATGGGTTACACAATCGCACAAAAGATTATTAAAAATCATCTTCTGAGCGGTGAAATGACGGTTGGAAGTGATATCGGTCTTAGAATCGATCAGACACTTACGCAGGACGCTACAGGTACAATGGCATATCTTGAGTTTGAGGCTATCGGTATACCAAGAGTAAAAACAGAAAAAAGTGTCGCTTACATTGATCACAACACTTTGCAGACAGGTTTTGAGAATGCCGACGACCATCGTTTCATTCAGACAGTCGCAAAGAAACACGGTATTTATTTTTCACGTCCGGGTAATGGTATTTGTCACCAGGTTCATCTTGAAAGATTCGGCATTCCCGGCAAAACTCTTATCGGCTCCGACAGCCATACTCCTACGGGCGGCGGTATCGGTATGCTCGCAATGGGTGCAGGCGGACTCGACGTTGCTGTTGCAATGGGCGGCGGTGCGTATTATATCACAATGCCGAAAATGGTTAAAGTAAATCTTACAGGCAAGCTCTCACCGTGGGTATCTGCAAAGGACGTTATCCTTGAGGTTCTCAAAATTATGTCGGTTAAGGGCGGCGTAGGAAAGATTATCGAGTACGCAGGCGAGGGCGTTAAAACACTTACCGTGCCTGAGCGTGCTACTATTACAAATATGGGTGCTGAGCTTGGTGCAACAACATCAATCTTCCCATCAGACGAAGTTACAAAGGAGTTCCTGAAGGCTCAAGGCAGAGAAGAGGATTGGTCTGAGCTGAAGTCGGACGATGACGCAGTTTACGATGAGGTTATTGATATTGACCTTTCTAAGCTTGCTCCAATGGCTGCATGTCCGCATAGCCCTGATAACGTTAAGACAATCGAAGAGATTGGTCCTAAGAAGATTGATCAGGTATGTATCGGTTCATGTACAAATTCAAGCTATCTTGATTTGATGAGAGTTGCTGCAATTTTAAAGGGCAAAACAGTTTGTCCGAGTGTATCGCTTGCAATTGCACCGGGTTCAAAGCAGGTTTACAATATGCTCGCATTGAACGGTGCGTTGGGTGATTTGATTGCAGCAGGTGCGAGAATTCTCGAATGTGCGTGCGGACCGTGCATTGGTATGGGTCAGTCGCCTAATTCTGCCGGTATCTCTCTAAGAACATTTAACAGAAACTTCGAGGGACGTTCAGGTACTGCCGACGGTCAGATTTATCTTGTAAGTCCTGAAACAGCGGCTGTTTCTGCTTTGACAGGCGTATTTACCGATCCCCGTACGCTTGGCGACGCTGTTGAGATTAAGCTCCCAGAGCAGTTCCTTATCAACGATAATATGGTTGTTCCGCCGATTGAGGAAGAGAAAATGGACACTGTTGAGGTACTTAGAGGTCCAAATATCAAGCCATTCCCGCAGACCTCTCCGCTGGAGGAAACTATCGAGGCTTCATGTGCATTAAAGGTTGGGGACAACATTACAACCGATCACATTATGCCTGCCGGAGCTAAGATACTTCCGCTTCGTTCCAACATTCCAGCTATTTCGCAGCATTGCTTTACAGTATGTGACAAGGAATTCCCGCAGAGAGCATTGGCTCTTGGCAAGTCGATAATTGTCGGCGGTGCTAACTATGGTCAGGGTTCGTCTCGTGAGCATGCAGCACTTGCTCCGCTTTATCTTGGTGTAAAGGCAGTGCTTGTTAAGAGCTTTGCAAGAATTCACAAGAGTAACTTGATTAATGCAGGAATTCTTCCGCTTACTTTCGTTAATCCTGATGACTATGAAAAGATTGCTCAGGGCGACGAGCTTGTGATTTCCGATGTAAAAGCTAAGCTTGAGAATAACGAGCCTATTGTTGTTACTAATGTGACAAAGGGTATTGATATTCCGGTTGACTGTGAGCTTACTGATCGTACAAAGGCAATAATCATTGCAGGCGGTTTACTCGATTATACAAGAGAGAATTCTTAATGATTCGATAACGATAATAAGCTAAGGCAAAGATGTCTTAACAAAGAGATAGCTTTGCCTTGGCTATATATTATTTTAAAGACAGCATAAAAACAAGAGTCTGTCAGTATATAATGAACTACAATAAAGGAGAAATAAAAATGGCTGATAAAATTCAAATGAAAACCCCTATCGTAGAGATGGACGGCGACGAAATGACAAGAGTAATCTGGAAGATGATTAAGGATATTCTCCTCACACCTTACATTGATCTTAAAACAGAGTATTACGATCTTGGTCTTGTTAATAGAAACGAAACTAACGATCAGGTAACAATAGACAGTGCCGAGGCAACTAAAAAGTATGGTGTAGCAGTAAAGTGTGCAACGATTACTCCGAACGCTGAAAGAGTAAAGGAGTATAATCTTAAAGAGATGTGGAAATCTCCTAACGGCACAATCAGAGCTGCTCTTGACGGTACGGTATTCAGAAGTCCTATTCTCGTAAAGGGAATTACACCCTACATTCCTACATGGACTAAGCCTATCACAATTGCTCGTCACGCTTACGGCGATGTTTATAAAAACACCGAGATGACCGTTGAAGCAGGCAGCAAGGCTGAGCTTTGCGTTACAAAGGCAGACGGCACTGAGGAGCGTTCTCTTATTCATGACTTCAAGACAGACGGTATCATTCAGGGTATGCACAATCTGGATAAAAGTATCGGAAGTTTTGCTCGTTCGTGCTTTAACTATGCACTTGATTTGAAGCAGGATATCTGGTTTGCTACAAAGGATACTATCTCTAAAAAATACGACCACCGTTTTAAGGACGTTTTCAACGAAATCTTTGAGAACGAATACAAGGAGAAATTTGCAGAAGCAGGTATTTCCTATTTCTACACACTCATTGACGATGCAGTTGCTCGTGTAATTCGTTCAGAGGGCGGATATATTTGGGCTTGTAAAAACTACGACGGTGATGTTATGTCCGATATGATTGCAACTGCATTCGGTTCGCTTGCTATGATGACATCAGTGCTCGTTTCACCTGACGGAGTTTACGAGTATGAAGCTGCTCACGGTACGGTTCAAAGACATTACTATAAATACCTAAAGGGTGAAACAACTTCAACTAATTCCGTTGCAACTCTCTATGCGTGGACAGGTGCTTTGAGAAAGAGAGGAGAGCTTGACGGTACACCGGAGCTTTCGGATTTTGCCGATAAGCTTGAAAAGGCTACCATTCAGACAATCGAAGACGGCGTAATGACAGGCGATCTTGCACTGCTTTCGAAGCTTGACAATATTCAGAAGGTTGATACCGAAACATTCCTTGTTGAGGTAGACAAGAGATTGAAGGCTATGCTTTAATCAAAAGTACTATCTTCATGTGCGAAAAAGAGGGTAGAGGAATAATGGCAAAAAGAGAAAACATTTCTTCATCAGTTATCCGGCGGCTTCCCAGATATTATCGTTTTTTGCGTGAGCTTAATAAGCAGGGAATTACCCACGTAAGCTCCAACGAGCTTGCAAAGAGAATGAGGTCTACGGCTTCTCAGGTTCGGCAGGATTTCAACTGCTTTGGCGAATTCGGTCAGCAGGGAATAGGCTACAGCGTAGCAGAGCTAAAAGAGGAAATTGAAAATGTTTTGGGTATAAAGCGTCATTATCCGGCTATTCTTGTCGGCGCCGGAAATATCGGCACAGCAATTGCTAATCAGGTTATTTTTGAAAACAGATGCTTTGATTTAGTTGGTGTGTTCGATAAAGATGAAAACAAAATAGGCTGCAAAATAGGTGATATTACAATTCTGCATACAGATGAAATAGAATCTTTCTGTGATTATAATGCAGTTGTTACAGCTATCCTTTGTGTGCCAAAAGCGGCTGTTGAGGAGCTTTCCGAAAGATTGTACAATGTAGGAGTGAGGAGCTTTTGGAATTTCAGTCATTATGATTTGAATATGAAATTCAGAAATGTGATAGTTGAAAATGTTCATCTCAGCGACAGCCTTATGCAGTTATGCTTCAGAATAAATCAGGAGCATAACGATATTTGATATAATTATTAATAATATCGCATTCTCTTTGACAATCAAATTTTTAATGCGAAGAATTTTCCCACTGCTTTGATAATTTTTTTGTAGAAAAAGCAGTGGGATTTTAAGTAAATTTTAATAAAAGATTATATAATGTTAGTTAGAAGGAAAAATATGAAAAGAATTATAACTCTATTTCTTATATTGATGCTTACGGTATGTATGTTTCCTGCTCAGCTGTATGCAAGCGCCAATGAAATAAACAATGAAGCGTCATTATATCCTGTGCAGAATAAGCCTGCATTTGTTGGAGATATTAATTTTGACTATGATATTTCATCTTTGGATAGTCTGATAGTCCTTAGAGCCGGAGTAAATCTTGAACCTCTCAGCGAAATGCAGTCTAAGGTTGCCGATGTAAATAATGACGGCAAGATAAACAGCGCGGATTCGCTCTCCGTTTTAAGGTACTCCGTAGGATTAAAAGATAACAATTATATAGGAACAAATATTATACTTTCTCCGAACAGCAGCTCGTGCAGGATTTTAAAAAAAGTTGTTTGCTGCGGCGATAGTTATACAGCCGGATTTATTGTAGACCCCGACGGTGTAAAACACAGCACTAACGAAGCGTATGCGTGGCCGCAGTATATGTCGGATATAACGGGTAATAATTGGTGCAACTGCGGAGCAAGCGGCAGCACAGTGCTTACATGGCAGAATGCTTCAAGAGGCTTGCCGAGGGCTAAAACATTCGGCAAAGCTCAGGCGTATGTTATCGGTTTGGGCATTAATGACGTTGCTCATGTTGAAAGATCAGTGCCGCTGGGAACTATAAACGATATCGGAACTAACGCACAAACCTATTATGGCGGTATGTCAAAAATAATAAGGGAGCTTAACGCTATCAGTCCTAAAGCAAAAATATTTGTGAATACGTGTCCGAGAACAGGCGAAGTAAGGGGCAAGGCGTACGCAGATTATAATCAGGCTATTCGTGATATTGTGGCAGTTTATAAGGACAAGTATCCGGTACATTGTATTGACCTTGAAAATTACATAGATATGTATAATACTCCGGTACTGCAAAAGGGCAATAGTGAGAGCGATTATAAAAGCGGACATTATACGGCAATCGGATATGAGCTTTTTGCCGAGAATTATGAGATTATCCTTAGTAATTATATTAATACCCATATTAAGGATTTTCAAGATGTGCCGTTTATTGAATATGATTAATTATGATTTATTACAATTATAGAAAGAGGTGAAATGCTATGAAAATACTTATTGCAGATTCAGACAGAGATTTACTCTTATCCTACAAGAAGCTTTTAGAGCTGTCAGCTCATGAAGTGACCACAGTTTTTGACGGTGCTCAGGTGATATTACAGCTTGCGAATACACGCTTTGATATTGTGCTTATTAATCGAAATATCCCACGGGTGGATTCTAAGCAAATTGTCAAGATGCTGAATGAAGAAAATATTCCCGTTATTGTTATGCTTGATCAGAAGATTACTTCAGGAATTTTACTAGACCGTATTTTGGCGAATTCGTATCTGAGTTTTCCTTTTCTGCCGCATGAGCTTTCGGACAGAATCAGTGATGTAATGACAAAGCTATCTTCAAAGGATACTCTTTCTTTGTCAGACGTTGAAATTGATGTCAGCACATTTAAATCCACTGACGGCACACGCTTTGCAAATGAGGAGATAAATATTCTTAATGCTTTAGAAAGCAGTAAACCGTTCGAGGTAAGGCAAATTCACTCTTATATTAATTCCCTTAATAATAAATTTGAACGAGCTAATAAGAAGCCACGTGTAAAATATGTTACGAATGAAGGGTATAGGCTGGTGACAGAGAATGAATAAAGTTAGAAAAAAATTTTTATGGTATGCGATGCTTGCGATTTTTGCTTTGCTCACAGTATTGCTTTCTATCATCAACGGCGTCAATTTTACAATGGCAAGCAATGATGCCGATATGATTACACAGATGCTTTGTGAAAAGCACGGCTATTTTCCCGATAACAATAATCCTAACAACATCGGAACAAATGATGTGCCGGAGAACAAATCAAAGCATACAACGCAAAAAAATAACAAAGATATCATGGGTCCTATGGGTCCGGACTCTCCTGAGATGAATTCGTCTGTACGATATTTTACATTTTCGTTTGATGAAAACGGCAACGCAAAAAAAGTATCGTTTCATATTTCCGCTGTAGAGGAGTCCGAAGCAGTTGAGTGGGCGAGAACCTTACTCAAAGAGAGTACAGGCTGGACAAGAGGTACGTACCGTTACCGTGTTTTCACAGAGGGCAAGAGAACCTATGTTACAGTTATCGATCAGGGACGTGAGCTTCTGCCGTCCTATCGTATCCTGCTGATTTCCGTTTGGGGTGCTGTATTTGGGTTGGTTATTAGTTTTATTGTTCTTAGAATCGTAAGCAAGCGACTCTTTAAACCTCTGGAGGAAGCGGACAGAAAGCAGAAAAAATTTATTTCAAATATCGAAAAAGAGTTTAAAATTCCTCTCACAATTATAAATGCGAATACTGAAATTATCGAGAAAGAAAACGGCTCTTCCGATTGTACGAAGTCTATTAACCGTCAGGTAAAGAAAATGATAGCTTTGGTTAAGGACATTGGTTCTTTAGCAATATTTGACGGCAAAGATGTTACGATTACAAAGGTGAATCTCTCAAGTACCATGAGTGCATTGCTTGACTTTTCAAAGCCAAAGTTTTCAGAGAAAGAAATCAATCTGAAATTTGATATTGATAACGATATCATTATCGACGGCGAGGAGGAATCTATAAAGAAGGTTTTCTCTGAGCTTATTGAAAATTCGCTCAAATACTCAGTCAGCAAAGCCGTTTTTACACTCAAAAAGGAAAAGGACAGAATACTGATTACTCAGATGAATGATACAAGCTTGCCAAGCGGCAGCATTGATCAGATTTTTGACAGGTTTACGGTTCTGGGCAATGCGGAGAATACAGAGGAAATTGGTTTGGGCTTATCATATGTAAAGGATATTGTCAAATCTCATAACGGAAGAGTAAGTGCAAAGGTAAGCGACGGAATGTTTATCTTGAAAATAGCTCTTTAAATTGGAGGTGATCGAATGGCAGCAGTGGCAAAACCAGTAGTTGTTATGAAGAGGTACGAGCTTAAATACATTTTAAGTCCGCAGCAAACAGAATACTTTAAGGAACGAATAAAAGGGCATATGGAGATTGACAGCTTCGGTCTGACCTCGATCGCCTCATTGTATTACGACACACCCAATTATCGTTTGATACGTGCATCTATCGAGAAGCCGCCGTTTAAGGAGAAAATCCGGCTTCGCTCTTACGGATTAGCTACAGAGTCATCACCTGTTTTTCTGGAGCTGAAAAGGAAGGCATACGGAATTGTGTACAAGCGAAGAGTGCAGTCCACAATTCCTCTTGTTAAGAAGTTTTTTGACGGTGAGGGCGATATTTGTGCAGGCGGTCAGATTAACCGTGAGATAACAAGATTTCGTGATTATTATGATAATCTTGCGCCGGCGTGTCTGATTATATACGATCGTATTGCCTACTACCAGCCCGACGGAGATTTGCGTTTGACTATAGATCATAATCCACGTTATCGCTACGATCATCTTGATCTTACATATTCTATGGACGGTGTATCACTCTTGCCTGAGGGGTATACTATATTGGAAGTCAAGGTGCAGCAGGCAATTCCGCTGTGGCTTACGGATATTCTTTCCGAGGGAAAAATCTATAAGAACAGCTTTTCAAAGTACGGTGCAGCGTACAAGCAGCAATTACAACAAGTTAATCGAAAGGAATTTTGACTATGTTTGATTCAATTTATTCATATACAGTTACCACAACGCAGTTTTTTATAATGACTGCCGCAGCACTTGTTTCAGGACTTTTGTTCGCTTGGATAATGTCGTTTAAGGTTCGATCAACGAAACGATTCTTTACTGTAGCGGCTGTTTTGCCTTTTATAGTAGCGGCTGTTATTACATTTGTTAACGGCAATATCGGTGCAGGTGTTGCAATTGGCGGTGCTTTTGGATTGATTCGTTTCCGTTCGGCTCAGGGCAGCTCAGATGAACTAGTAACGGTGCTTATTGCTATGGGTTCGGGTATAG
>CACYEJ010000058.1 GCA_902773395.1 uncultured Ruminococcus sp. | reverse complement strand
CTGAGGTTAGTTTATTTTCCTACGCTAATTTGTTTCGTCAGCGACGGGGCTCTGCCCTCGACCCGCAAACTTTTAAAAAAGTTTGATTAAAACTTTAATATGCTAAATCTTTTTGACTTTGAGTATAATTTAATATCCCAAATTTTCATTTACAATAATTACCTTTATTCTGTCCTTATGACGCTGTTGTGCACTAACCAAATAGTTACAGCAAATTCTCGATGCACTCGAACAGCCTTCGCTCATAGCCGCATTATCTTTTTGTAAACTTGCACATGAGTTTGTGTGTCGGCAATACGTTTCAAGATTCAAGCGTTCTGCATTCAGCGGGGCACAAACTGTCTTTACACGCTCAATTGCCTTGTCGATGTTCTCAACAATTTTATTTACGCCTGCAACTACAATCACGCTTTCCGGACCGTATGCAATACAGGCAACTCTGTTTGAATTTCCGTCAACATTGTAAAGCTCACCGTTCTCCGTAACTGCATTGCTGCTCGTTACATAAACATCGGCGGAAAAACACTTTCTGTAAAGAGCCTCTGTTTCCTCTCTTGACTGGCATTTGCTTCTGTCTAAATAGTTATAATCTCCGCTGTTCAGAAGATCAATTACACCAACCTCTTTGAGCGTTTCCGAACCTCCGTGTGAAACGGTGCAGCCTTTTGGCAAAAGTGTTTTTACCATCTCCAATGCCTCAGCCTTAGTTTCACAGTAATAGGGTTTCATTTGATTACGCTCAAGGTTTTTAAGTGTTGCTTCTATTTTCTTATCCATAATACTCAACCTCCGATATGAAGAAAAATTGTTGCAATCCTAAAATATACCACAAGTGACACTGCGTCAACAATTGTAGTAATAAACGGGCTAGCCATAACCGCCGGATCAAATCCGATTTTCTTTGCAATCATCGGCAGCGTACAGCCAATAACCTTAGCACAAAATACAGTTAGTATTAAAGTAAGGCACACTACAAGTGCCACGGAAACTGTAATGTCTGTATTTCCTAGTAAAATTCTGTCCACCGTTAGCAGCTTTATAAAATTCGCCGCTGCCAATGTAATGCCGCACAAAAAGGCAACACGAATCTCTTTCCAAACAACCTTTGGCATATTTTTAAATTCGATATCACCAAGCGAAATACTTCTGATAATTGTAACTGATGCCTGACTGCCTGAGTTGCCTCCCGTATCCATTAGCATTGGAATAAACGACGTGAGAACCACAAAGCTTGCAAGTGCCTCCTCAAACGACGAAATAATCATTCCGGTAAATGTTGCAGAAATCATGAGAAGCAGCAGCCACGGAATTCTTTTCTTCCAAAGCTCCACGGCGGTCATTTTTGTATAAGGCTTATCGGTAGGCGAGATAGCTGCCATTTTTTCGATATCCTCTGTTGTTTCGTCCTGTAAGACGTCCATAGCGTCATCGAATGTTACAATGCCGACAAGTCTATTCTCATTATCGACTACAGGAATTGTCAAAAAGTCATATTTTGTAAACATGTTTGCTACATATTCCTGGTCATCGGTAGTGTTTACATATATTATATTTGTTTCCATGATATCGCTGATCTTTTCCTGATAGTCAGCTAAAAGCAAATCCTTTACGGTAACAAGTCCTATAAGACAGCGATTCTCATCTTTTACATAGCATGTATAAATAGTTTCCTTGTCAACTGCGGTACGCCTAATTCTTAAAAAAGCATCTTCAACAGTGAGATCCTTTTTAAGATCAACATACTCTGTTGTCATCACTGAGCCGGCACTGTCCTTAGGATACTTTAGTATTTTATTAATTTCAATACGCATATCAGGATCAGCGTGTTTTAAAATTCGTTTAACAACGGAGGCTGGCATTTCTTCAATGATATCAACTGTATCATCTACATACAGATCATCTATAACCTCTTTCAGCTCGCTGTCACTAAAGGTAGAAATGAGCAGCTCCTGCGTATCGGAATCTATATAAACAAAAACCTCGCTTGCTAGCTCCTTAGGAAGAATTCTATAAACAAGAGGCAAGCTTTGTCGTGGCAGCTCCTCCATAAGATCACCTATATCGGCAGGGTTCATCTCCACAAGTATTTTTCGCAAATCGGAATACCGTCTCTCAGCGATATATTCGGGTACTTTTTCCACAAGCTCTTCAAGCTCTTCATTATAACTTCTTTCTGTTTCCGCCATAAAAACACCCCCTGAATAAATACAGCCTTGCACTCGGATTGGAGGCAAGGCAAAAAATCTGTTTAACAGCGAAAATAACCACACTACGTATGGCAACAATCGTTCAAGCTTTAGCATCACAGGGCAATGAAATTGCATTAAGTAACACCTTAATTCGATGTTACCTGTTGGCCTACGAATAGTGTCTCCACTACTTTGCGGCAGCAACCCGTATCCCTATGGTAGCCTTACCTACCGATGAATTGCAAT
>CACYEJ010000057.1 GCA_902773395.1 uncultured Ruminococcus sp. | reverse complement strand
ATTGATACTCTTCCCGATGAGTTGAGCGAGAGCTTTTCGTATACGCTCGATGTGACGAACGAAACTCAAAAGGATAATACAGTAGATGCCAATGCTGAGGTAGATCCCAGTACAATTTTAAACAATCATGACTTTAATGTTTACTACGATAATACTATAGGCTGCTTTATGGATTATGTAAAGATGTACGAATCAGCCCCAAATAGTAAATCGTACGAAACCTACAGGCAAAGTATGACTTCGTACAGATATGCTTTTGATGTTTCCAAAAAGTATAAAACATATACCCTACAGCCGGACGGAAGCGGCTACCTTTGTTGGCAGGAATATAAGAAAAATATATTCAGCAATTTTACAGACCTTAATGCCTACACACTTAAAACAGGCGGTACGTTTGCAGAAAGTGAAGCTCCGATAACGCTTTGGACTAAAACTGTTAGCGATGCATTAAAAGACGGCAGCAAGACAACCTTTGTGTATATCAGTGACCTTAATGAGCAGAACGGACTTTTAACAAGCTCGGCTAAGGTTATTAAAGATATGATGAATAAGTATCCTGAGAAGGATTTTCTCATAATGCCTTATACACTTGCTTTTAAAGGGAAAATTTCTGTTGCGTCAAGCGAGGGTGAGGGCGATTTATCAGACTCAACTAAAGAGCATGTTTTCGATAAAGAGGTACAAAGAAATTATTATGCGTTGGCAATTGGTGACAGAGATGTAATTTCTGCTTTTTATCGAGAGGTTTCGCAGCAGTTTGCTAAAGTGGAACTTACAACAGACAAGTTTTTGTTCAGAGATTACTGCTTTACCGAAATAAATACACGGGCTGTGGCTAGCAACGGCGAGATAATAGCTCCCAACACATTAGAAAAAATGCCGGCTCAGTTTGAGAACCTTGCTGCAAAATCCGATGAGGAAGAGCAGGAGCCTGAAAATGAAGGAAAAAATGATATGTTTGGTGCTCCGGCAGGCTCAGGCGATGCGTCAAGCATAGTTCTAATTGATAAGATAACAGACTATTTCACAAATACGCCTACAGGCAAAACGTTTGCATACGAAAGCAATATGGTATCTATGAATGCAAGCGGCGGCGAAATTTCGTTAAAACTTAATAATTCTGATATGTATTATCTTGATACTGATAATGCTAGTGTCTACGTGTATAACAACAATAAAGCGGATCGCTTTGCAGACACATCAGACAGTACAGTATGGCTCACTCCAGATGATATTCTCAGACCGGCAAAAGATGTAACGGTAGGATTTACCGAGGATACCGTTAATGTAACTCTCGACAGGTTCTTGAGTGCGTCAGCAGGCGAGGTACCGGCTGTAATTGTAAGTGTACCGATTAAGTTTTCTTATACTCAGTCTACTCAGGAAATGGTAGTAACAGAGATTACAGGATTAAAGGAGTTTTCCGAGAAGTATACTGTACCGGCAATTACAAACGGAGATGCTGAGCTAAAGTTTACAAAAACTTACGGCTTTGACGAGTTCATCAGAACTTTAATTGACTATGAATCTATTGGCTCTTCCGGATTAACTCGCAAGGAAGAAATCTTAGAATCCGATAAAAATTCAACCCAAGAGTCCAACGAGGTTGTTGATAGATTAAATATTGCAGTATTTGCAAATGAAATTAATAAATAATAATATTTACTAGGAGGAATTAGCATGGCAACAAGTTATTCACAGAAGGATCCCGGAGCAAAGATAGTATCACTCATTTTGGGTATAGTCTTTATAATTGTAATTACGATTATCTGCTACGTTGTGGGCTGGTCTTATTCGCAGACAGAAGGCTTTTCTGAAAGAACAGGACTTATCCTCAGCTTTCCAATGGTTGGTAAGGCTTACATTGCACAGTCGTTAAGCTCATTGGTGGCAATTATAGTCTATGTTATCAAGTTTTTGAACGTTGCAGGCAGAGATCAGCTTCATTATCGTTATGCAAAGACGGCTGACAAGAGCTTGCCTTTTGTATACAATGATTGGACTTTATTTGCAGTTATTGCAGGTGTTTGCACATTCGCAGTATCTTTCGTAATTTACTTGATTGCATTCCAGTCTGATATGAGATTGGTTGCACCTTTGATGCTTTGCGTTTGGTTAATTCAGGCTGCGTTGTGTGTAGCAACATTTTACATTCCGCTTTTCAAGCCTTTGAAATCAAACTAATATATAACTAATATAACGTACATATAGAAAGGAAGATGAAAAATGGACGCGTATCTTAACCTGTGGGGAGGCGAAGGTTATCTTACCTGCGCATCTGTTCAGGCAATGGCAATGATTGGTATGTTTGAAGATGTCAACGGCGTCACTCTTAAATATAAGTGCCTTGATTTTGCTGATGATTCGAGCGATGATGTAAGATGGAAAACTCTTGCTACAGCATATAACCGATATCATAAGGCTCTGTTTGGCAACGAAAACATGGCTGTTATTTGTGACAGTACTGCTGGCGGTAAATTTTCAAGTGCAATTAACAAGGTTGTAAATAATCCTACGCCTGAAATGACGCTTGAATCAAAATTTGCCGCTTCAAAGGATATCCTTGCAATCGGCTGTTCAGAAGACGATATTAAGCTCAATATCAAGGAAGGTATTTACGGTAAGCCGTGGGTTGGTGAAGCTTATCATGCCGATTCTCATTTTGATCAGCTTTATCCGAATACTCTTACGCAAAATGATTCTATTATTGTAATGAACTGCGGCGGCTATAAAGGCGGCGGTACAGCAGCTACATTTATTCCGTTGGAGTCTATTTATCAGGTGCCGGGCTGCGGCAATGTTGCAAGGTATAATATTATAGCAGGTCCGTCCACTCAGTTCAACAGAAATGTTACGATTGACTATCCTGATGCTTATAACGGACAGCGTGTTGAATCGGTAGACCGCTTTGATATTGAAAATGTCAAGAAGGATTTGGAGTCAAGAGTAAAATCTGACGCTGTAAGCAAAAAACATCATGATGAAAATATTAAAAAGCTTAACAAAGCGGACAGCGAAGTTCATAGTGTAGGAAGAGACTACTCAACGCTGAACCCCGATTTCTATATGGCTAGATTTATTGATAAGATTCGCTCTGACGATTCTATCCAGAAGGTTGACGCAACCTTTGTCAATATGAAGTCAAATATAATTCAGTCGGGCACCTCTTGCAATTACGATATTACTGCAATGCAGTTTAAACCTGACAAGCAGGAGCATCAGCTTCATATCACTAATTTGCTCAATGCTGTTACTGTTAAGGAGCTTATGAGAAATGCGGGTGCCTATACAGGACACAATATATATTCGTTCTCCTCAGAGTCGGGTACTTATAATATCTATGATATATTTGAGAAGGAAGACGCAAAGAATTTCTATTATTTTATTGAATTTGTTATCTTGCTTGCAGAGTATATATACCCTTATTTTAATGATATACAGCTTGCCGGTTCGGAGCAGTTCCTCGTTAAGTGGGCATTGCAGGTTAGGAGGAGATTTGCAACAGACGGACAAACTAACGAAGCTCGCTACAACAGAGATTTCTCAGGTTTGGTAAAGAATGGTATCAGAGATTTTCTTGTTCAGTATGCTAAAAACGTTCTTATTGCATTCTGGGAGATTAACAATGTTTCGCCTAATGACGTCAATTTCTTCCCAAGCTTTACTATAGGTCCTTTCCAAAGAGGAATGCACGAGGTTATAGGCAGATTGCTCAGTGACATAGATGCTATTGCTGCACAGGGCTTTAACAGAGAAGCAAGTGCAATTCACGAAAACGCTATTCAGATGTTGGCTGCTGTGTCGACTGTTGCTAAGGGATTGAATATTGAAGAGTATCAACAAGAGATGAAAAAGTTTAGAGGTTCAGGATTTTTTTCTTCATCAATTTTGGACGATTTTGCAAAAAGTAAGAGTTTCCCTGTTACCGGAGGAAGAGCTTATTCTGATACTCTTGCAAACAATATCAGAAAAGATGCGTCTGTGTTTGTTGATAATATTCTTGGCTATAGCTTCAATTTCCCGAAGTTTGACCAGAAGCTCAAGATTAATAGATAAAGGGGTGATATTATGCCGATAGCAAATATTAATACTAAAGATGCTAAAGTAAATGGCAGATTTACAAAGATTTATGATACGAATGAAGAATATGCCGACGCACTTCAGGCTGAATTTGAAAACAGCGTGAACAACAGCGGTAATGATCATTTTGTAAGCACTCATACAGAGCTTGTGAAGTTACTTGAAAAATGGGATTCCAATAACCCCAATGCTAATATTGATAACATTATGAACCAGATTCAATCGAGTCCAAACTTGTATAGTTGGTTCATCGCTGTGCTTTGTGCTTTCATGTATGGCTGTGACGGTACAAATTCCTTAGATGTGCATAGTATCCCTATAGAGGGTGCAGGCAGTCCGAGATTCTTAAAGCTTTGGAAAGAAAAGTTTGTAAGAAACGACGGAAACGACAACGATTACAACGGCAATACTGGCTTCTGCATGGTGTCATTTGGCAACGGCAATCATTATTCAGATTGGCTTGGCTGCTATTCAAAGGAGTTTTTCTTAATTCCGCTTAAAGAATATAATCTTACGTATCAGGACGTTAATCCGTGGAAGCAGAAATTTAATGCTCTTTGTCAGCGTGGTCCTGTGCTCAAGTCTATTTTCACTGATGAAAACAATAATCTAATAAATCGTGCTCAGCGTGTAATCCTGAAGCTCACGGCTGATTCTATTCCTGTAGGTCAGGTTGGTGTTCCAAAAGCATTGGAGCTTGTCAGAACATTGATTCATACATATATCACGACTAATGTTATTTTGCCGCCTGCATCAAATGTCGGTTTTAAGAAGAGATTTGGTGATACTGTAGTGCTTTTTGAGCTTTTCCGCTTAAAGAACAACTTTACAGATTCGTTCTTCTCCAACGAGCTTTATGTAGGTATGGACGATAATCAGAATGTTTACACCACATATCCGTTTAGCGAAGATATGATCAGAATGCTCGAAGACCGCAGCATGCTTATCAATAATATGAAAATTGATGTAAACTGCTCGATTAACAGTTCGGGTGAAAAATCTGTAATAGATGCAAACATTGATATTAATTACAGTTCTATATTTGTTTTTGAAAAGCATAACGGCGATGAAGATAGACTTCAATTCAGATATGATTATTCTGAGAAGTTCGGTGCAAACAGAATATATAGCATTCTGCATTTGCCTACTTTGTGCATGTATCCTAATCTGCCGCTTAACGTAGAGAAGAGATGCAAAGAATTTACTTATCTAAGCAACAGCGATTCCTCTATGTTTGAAACACCTCTTAAGGGTATAGCCGGTACAGTTGAGCTTCAGAACGATGCGTATTTTGAGTGCGATCTTGGCGAAGCTGAAAACAAGATCCTCTTTAAAGGATTGCACCCAAAGCAGACTATGGTAGAAGGACGAACGGTAGCTATCAAGACTCAGTCAGCAGCAAAATGCAGTCATTTTATCAGTGTGTTTGGTGCAAATCATCATCATTGCGGTTATATAGTAAACATCAATATTGACGGTGTAGAGAAGCCGGCAATTCTAAAGTCCGGTCAGCAGGTAAGCTTTGACCTTAACTACAAAGAGCCCGCTATGCAGAAGGATACGTTTTATGCCTTTGTTGACTTTGGCAGCAGTTCAAGCTGTATGAAGTATAGGGTTGGCGATGGTGCGCTTCATAATGATGGCATTATCGAGAAGAATTGTACAATGCGTATGCTGTTGGCACAATATGTTGACAGCAGAGATTATAAGTACATTGTTAATAATCCGAATGATTTTAGTTCTTCAAAGTTCCCGTCAGTAGCAGTTGATTACGATGCTAGTGTTGGATTCAACGATTATTATTTGTATAAGAATTCATGGATGCCGCTCGTAAAGAGAGCAAGCGAATATGAGCGTGTAGGTGTTCATCTTGGCACAAGCAACAAAACAGCACTTACTAGTGCTCGTGGCGCAAGCGAAAAGAATCCTAATATTATTATTTCAAATATTTGTTACATAATTGCCTGCAATGCTATTATCAACAATTGCAGAGAGATTATCGTTGTTCCGTCTTTGCCGAGTTCAACATTCCAAGAGCCGCTGAGTCAGATATGGACTTCTGCAATTCAAACGATGTGCAGTAAGTTTGATTTTGACAAGTTTGATACTGTACTAAAGGCTAAGGGTACTCACTTTCTTTATGAGAGTGTTGCTATTTCTTACAACAGTAATCCGGGTGTAAATACGCTTAACATCAATGTAGATATCGGTGACAGTACTACTGATATGACGGCTATCTATGTAGACAGCGGAAGTAACTTGAATATTTGCGGTTACTCTTCTGTCAATTACGCAGGTAAGCAGCTTATTAAGGAAACTGTTAAAAATATTGCTGAAAACACTATGAATGCTCAGGTTTTGATGAATATTTTGAACGGACAGATTCCCGGCTACGGAGACTCGCTCTTTGATTATAAGCAGAATAAAAAGGATTATGCCGGAGCTGTCAGCAGTTTGATTGGCAACTTCTATAACGGTACAAGCAAACGCAGAAATCCAGAGAATTTTTGGGAGAACAATGTTGTTGAAATTCTTAATTACAGTTCACTTCGTGATGATATTGATCAGAAGGTTGCAGCTAACTTTATTGCACGTTATCTGTTCCTCTTGCCTGTGATTAAGGACTTTATCAATACGGCTATCGCTATTGCTCCAACAGTTGTAAAAGGTACGAACGTTGATATTAAGGCTATTAAGATTGACTTCTACGGCGGTGCAGGCGAAGGTTTGAATGTCATTAAGATGTTGGATACAAGACCTATTAATCCTGTTTATGAGAGAATTGAAAGCTACTTTGATAATGCCTTTAATGGTATTGATGTCAAGCTTTCAGTAAAGGGCAGCGGTAAGGACGCTCTTGTTGATGGTTTGTCAAATCTTGAAATTAAGTATGATGCGTCTATCAACAAGTATGAGATTCATTCGCCGGCAGGTGTTACTGCTGTAAATTGGGACGATATCAATCCGGGTTATTACGAGGGCTACGGCAGAAATGTTCATAAGAATTCGTTGAATACCGAGTTCGTTGATACAGGCTCTGATGTAAACGATGAGACAACCAACAAGTCTATCCTCAGAAATCCGATGTCTTACTTTGACAAGTCAAGTGATCAGCCGACACTTGAAAAGGATACAGCTAATCTGACAGTAAATCAGATGGCTACTGAGCAGTTCCTTAATTATTTCAAAAATGAGATTTACGGCGGTCTTATTAATAACGGTGATGGCAAGCAGGATTCTATCGAGGCTTTGTTCAGCGGCTTTGTTGATAACGCAAGTTCAACGCTTAAAGGCTCAATAGGTGCCGATGCGGTAGACGGTAACGCCTTTAACAATGCAATAACTATTTCGTCAATTTATCCTGAAATGATAAAAAATGCGATATTTATGTTTACAGCAGGTGATATGCTTACCGCTTATCATGGTGAAATTCCTGATGTCAAGATTGTTAGTCCGAAAGACGCAGGTAGGTATCCGTTCGGAGGTTGATGCTTGTGGCATTCATTTTTCTTTTAGTTTGCGTGGTTCTGATTATAGGAATTGTTGCAGCATCTTGTTTTCTTGTCAGTTATTATATGAAAGATTTGCATAATCAGCAAAATCAAATCACAAAGCTTGCGGCAGAAAACGAAATACTAAAAAAACAATCAAAAAAAGATGAAAATGATTTTATTGAAAAATTTAACAGAGAATTAGAACAGAAAAAAAGTAATTATTCTCAGCAACAGAGCAGCAATATAGATTCATATAACAGAAATAGTCAATTTACTGGTCAAGCTAATTCAAGCGGCAATTATTCTAATAATAATCAGGGATTTAACCAAAATCTGGGTATGGGAGCTCAGAATCAAGCGTTTAATTCTGGCAACAGAAATATGCAGGGTATGGGAGCTCAGAATCAAGCATTTAATCATGGTAACAGTAATATGCAGGATATGAGTGTTCAGAATCAGACATTTAATTCTGGCAACAGAAATATGCAGGGTATAGGAGCTCAGAATCAAGCGTTTAATCATGGTAACAGTAATATGCAGGGTATAGGAGCTCAGAATCAAGCGTT
>CACYEJ010000056.1 GCA_902773395.1 uncultured Ruminococcus sp. | reverse complement strand
GATGAAGCTGCAAATTGCGGCTGCACTTTCTCACTCTGCAAAGCTGCTGATAATGGACGAAGCTACAACAGGACTTGATCCGGTTGTAAGAAACGAAATACTTGATATCTTTCTCGAATACCTCCAGGACGAAACCAATAGTATCCTGATGTCCTCTCATATTACAACAGACCTCGAAAAAATTGCGGACAGCGTAACCTTTATTGACAAGGGAAGAATTCTTCTGAGCGGGTATAAGGACGATGTGCTTGAAAGACATGGCATTATAAAATGCAAAAAATCTGACTACCAGCTCATTGATAAGAATGATATTGTAAGTGCAAGAATGAATGATTTTGGTGCAGAGGTCATGGTTAGTGACCGCCGTGCCTGTATGGAAAAGTACAGCGGTCTTGCAGTTGATTCTACAACGCTGGAAGAGATAATGCTGTTTTATGTTCGCAGAGATAAAAAGGAGTGGTTGTGATGAAAGGCCTGCTGTTTAGAGAGTTTTATCTTGCGAGGAAGTATTATCTGTTATCTGCTGCAATGTTTTTTCTTGTAGCGTTAATGAGTATTCTAGTAAATTTGAGTATGATTTGCGGCAATCTGTCACGCTTGTCTGAGGACTCATTATTTCAGATTAACGATAATGCGGTGACAATTCTCACAATATTGCCGTGTTTAGTTGTTTTCATAAGCTTTTGTACAGACGGCGGAGTTACGTTTTCCGATTACGAAACCAATTGGATTAAGTATAGCTTTACAACGCCGTTGTTGGAGAAACAAACAGTTAAAGTCAAATTCACTGCTAATATCATTTCTATGGCGGCTGCTTTTGTGCTTAGTCTGTGTTATTTAATAATTCTCGGCGGAGTAACTGGAAGTGGAATATCATTTAACGATTTCAAAAATCTGCTTATTCTATTGACGTTTGCAATTATAATATCCTGTCTTTTTCTAGCCTTCTCTATTAGATATAAGAATAAAAATGCCGTTGCGTTAAGACTTATAGGAATAGCTGCGGCTGTCTATATTCCCTGTATGGCATATGTTTATTATCTAATGAGTAATGCTGAAAATGACGATATATTCGAAAGTGTTATTATTTCCGGTATTGAAAAAATAAAAAGCATAGTATTTCCTATTGCTCCGCTGCTTATGATTGCCGGAGTTGCAGCGTGTTATTTGTTTTCTGTGCATTCTTTGAGAAGGAGGGAAAACTGATGTATGGTCTTTTGTATAAGGAGCTTCTTTTAAATAAGAAAAATCTACTTGGAACAGTAGCCGCAATACTTGTTTTTTCGGCAACATTACTTACTCCAACTGACAGCTTTTCATCTGAAATATTTGTAATGGTATTAATATTTATGACTATTATAGGTTTTCTTATAATGGGAATGTTTCAGCAGGGATTATTCGAAGCTGATGAATCACGAATTTGGCAGTATTATATCACGTCAACACCGGACGGATTAAGAAATCAAATCAGAGTAAAATATGTGTTTTCCGGATTACTTACAGTATTAACAACATTTTATTATTTAATAATATATACTCTTTCGTCTGCTATATTAGATATAAATGTACCTTGTCCGTGCGTATTTATAGCTTTGACACAAATTTTGTTTCGCAGTATAGAATTCCCTTTTTTAGTGTATTTTGGCAGTAAATACGGAAATACATTTCGTTCAGTTTTAATTGCATTAATTATGTTTGCCGGACTTGTTTATGCGTTATTTGGTGATCTCACCATATTCGGTTCATACGAAAGATTTACAAATTTTTTGATGAATCATGTTCTAAGTGAAAACGGATTTTCGCAAGGCTTTTCTGACTTAATTCATTTAGTTCCAATATTGATTTATTCTTTATATTATCTTTCTTATAGGATATCGTGTAAACTATACTTGAAGGGCGGCGAGCATTATGACAGATAAAAAGCTAACAATCAAGCGTATTATGATTTTCTTGTTCTTTGCGTTTGTGCCGCCGTTTGCATTACAATTGATATACGCAGCGAATTTCGGTTGGACAATTGAAACGACATACTATAATTTAGTAGCTTCTGTATCCATGCTTTTTCCGGCAATAGGTAATTTTATGGCACGGCTGATTACAAAAGAGGGAATGAAAAACAGTTATCTGAAATTCAATCTAAAAGGAAATATTAAATATTATTTTATTGCGATATTAGTGCCTGTTTTTTACAGTCTGACCGCAGCATTTGTAATGACCGGTGTATATATGCCGCAAGGTTCTATATTGAAGATTTTGCAAATAAAAAATATTCTCCATATTATTTCATATTCCATATATATTATATCGCTGACGCTGTTTGATTGTGTAATTGCATTTGGTGAGGAATTCGGCTGGAGAGGATACCTTACTCCGAAGCTGGAGGAGCTTCTAAGTGTACCTGCTGCGAATTTATTAAGCGGTATTATATGGGGCTTATGGCACGCACTTATCGTTATAATGGGGCATAATTTCGGAAAGGATTATAAATTTTATCCTTATGCAGGAATTCTGGAAATGTGTGTATTCTGTGTGATTATGGGAATTTTCTTTACGGCATTAACGAAAAAGACAAAGTCTGTATTTCCTGCGACAATTTCTCATGCTATGAATAATAATTATTTCAATATTATTTTTATAATATTTGCTATGGCATCTGATACTGCACAAGAAATATCTATAGAAACTGCATTCCTAGTAATTTGCATTATCGTAGTGGCTGCCTCTTATTTGCTCATTCGAAAAGATAAAAAGGAAGAGTGCTAAATACTAATGCTTTCAAGTATAAAAAGGTTCGATATCGTAATCAAACAATACGACATCGAACCTCTTTTTATTTGATAATGTTTTATTGAATCTTCTCAAAAACGGAAGCCGGTTGACTGCATACGGGGCAGATGAAATCATCAGGCAGCTCCTCACCGACATACTCATAACCGCAAATAGTACAACGCCAAATAGTCTTACCGTCATCAGTTTTGCCAACGGGTACTGATTTATGCTCAACCTTTTCAAAATCAGAAGCAGGGTGCTTACAAAGCGGACAGATAAAATCCTCAGGAAGCTCTTCACCTACATATTCATAACCGCAAATAGTACAACGCCAAACTGTCTTTCCGTCATCTGTATTGCCTACAGCTTGAGGCTTAGGTTTAATATTTGCGTGGTAATATGAATAATCCGCTGAGGGAACACTGCTCAATACGCTTGTTTCAGTAACATCAGCAATAAACATACTGTGTGTGCCGAGATCTATAGTCTGACATACTGTTGCGGAGATGTAAGCGTTCGTACCCTTAGTGATATAGTAGTTTCCGTTTTCGGCACGTTTGCAGTCTGAGAAATCCGCAAACTTGTTGACCTCTTTTCCCGACTGGAAGCCAAAATGCTTAAACAGCGAGAACTCAGCGTCCTGACTGATTATAGAGGCAGTAAACTTACCCGACTTTATAATCATATCGTGTGTGAAATTATTTTTGTTTACAGTAAGGCTAATTCTGTTTGGACTGGTGGTAACCTGACTTACGGTGTTGGTAATGCAGCCATTGTCCTTGCCGTCAAGAGTAGCAGTTACCACAAATAAACCGTATGTTAGTTTGTGAATTGCATTTTCTGCCATTAATAAAACCTCTTTTCATTGTTAATTTATACAATGTATTTACTACAATTATATTAAAAATCAAGCAAATTGTCAAGCAAGTTTTTGATAATGTAAATATAAAGTTCAGCCGCAATATAAAACTTAAAGGTTACAAATTAGTTACAATTACCGCACTTTCGACAAAAACCCTTGAAATAAAAGCTCTCATAACATATAATTAATACATATGAATTTTTATGAGATGAAGTTTTTAGAAAGGAATTATTGTAATGGCAAATGATTTGACTTACTTTAAAAGAAATGCTGTGAATTACTACGGTGTGTTTGACAGTGAGTTTGATACTGGAAATCCCTACAGTGATATTTTAACAGATGTACGAAAAAAGTATTATGAGTCGGGTTTGAGAACTCAAAAGAATAAATTTGTGAAAAGAAACGATGACGGTGTTTACAGATATAATTATGTGCTTAATGAGGACATGGCTTTGAAATGGAAAGTGTTTAATGAAGCACGTATGATTGAAAGAGTAATCGTATCCAAGGAAGATAATTACAGAGTAGAAATTCGTGACAATTCCGGAAAAATATTAAGGAAATGTATCTATTTTGGATTATACCATAATTGGGTGAAAACAAAGTATTATGTAGAAGGGCAGGAACGTCCTGAGGTTGAGCTTGTTTACTGGGACGAAAAGGGAGTTGCCGTTATCCTAAAATATACTGCCGACGGAGATGACAGATATCCCGTTGTTCTCTATCCGTGTACTGTGGTAAACGATAAGGGACTGTTTGCACGAATTACAGAAAAGCTTGGCGTACCGGAGGTTTTCTCGCTATGCTCCAACGGACTCGTATATTTTGCTGAGAAAAGTGTTTCCAGACAGTGGAATAGGTATTGTGCAAATCCTGATCTTCTCGATGAGTCCAACAACAGTACCGCAAATAATAACGCTTTGGGTAAAACCACAGAGTTTGCTCCTCTTAAAAATCAGCCGAAGCTAAAGCCTGCCGAGCCTAAAAAGAGAATTGATCTCACACAAACTTTTGATGTTATTATTCCGAATGTGGTTCAAGCGGACAGCGTTGTTATCAATAAAAACAGTAAAAAAGCTGTGTCCGAAAGTACAACATCGAAAATCCCTTCACGTTCGTTTGGAGTGAAAGCAGACAGTGAGCCGGCTGTTCGAGATATAGAGAACGAAACAGGTGAGAAGATTATGCCTAAGCTTCATTCGGATTCACTTAGGGATATTACCGATACACCTTCTGAGGAGAGCGTAAACTCTAAAAAGAATATAGATGTGTTTGAATATCTGAACGAACCTGAAACGGATTCTCAGCTCCAAGCCGAGGAAGAGCAGTATAATAATAGTGCTTCGAGAGATAACAAAACTCTTGATATTGCACTTGAAGATGACGAAGATGATTACGATAATCGTGTGCTTGACCGTACTGATGCTGCCGGTAACGAGCCGCCGCATATTTTCGATGAGTCAGGATCCAATTACAATTATAAAAAGATGTCTGTAAAGGCACCGTCCGAAAGCTTGATAAGCAGCGGAAATCCATTTGAAGAATTTAGTGACGATGATGATTCTGATAGCATAGATACTATTGCTGAGGACACAAAGAACAAAACACTTGATGAAGTTCAGCAGGCTCTTGACTATCAAGAAAAAACTAACAATGAGATGATGTCTGGAAATAACAGACAAGCTTCAAACGCTGCCTCAGATATTTCTGACAGCTTTACAAATATTGGTTATAAGGGAAGTATCGGCAATGTTCCCGATAAGATTATAAAGGTGTCGGACGATGAGGTTTATTATTATTACGGCAGCCTCAACAATAGCAGAAAGCGTGACGGTCACGGCAGAACAGCTATGAAGAACGGAATGACTGCCTATGACGGCGGCTATTCGAATGATCTCAGAAACGGTTTTGGTGTTTACTATTATAGAAACGGTAAGATATGCTATGTTGGCGATTGGAAGGATAATCACCGCAACGGAGTGGGAATTTCTTTTAATCATAAGGATCGCTCGATGTATGTAGGTGGCTGGGATAACGATTGTCCTATCGGTATGGGTGCAAAATTCGATGAAAATGGTGACCTCACATTTGCAGGACGTTACGAAAACGGTTCTCGTGAGGGAATCGGTATGGTTTATAATCCTAATGACGGAGGAGTTTTTGTTTCATGCTGGGACAATGATAAGCTTTCCGATAGAGGCACAGTATTCGATTCTATGGGCAACCTTGTATATAACGGCAGCTGGAAACGAGGTACTCGCAACGGTATGGGTACTCAGTACGACAAGAAGGGTCTTGTTGTGTATTCCGGCGAATGGAAGGACGGAAAATACAACGGTGAAGGCTCGCTCAATCTTTCCAACGGCTATAAGATTGTAGGTCAGTTTGTAATGGGTAAGGTTGAGGGATATGCCGTAGTTACCACTAAAAAGGGCAAAAAGCTTTATGAGGGCAGCTGGAAAAACAATCGTTACGACGGCGAAGGCAAGCTGTACAATATGCGTAATGGTTCATGGTGTCAGGGTATTTTCTCAAACGGAAATCCTGTTGGTATTCTATCCGGATACAATCAGGACGGTGAAAAAATTTACGAGGGCGAATGGCTAAATGGTAAGTTCCACGGTTCGGGCGTTTGCTTTGAGAAGGGTCAAAGGGTTTACGAAGGCGAATGGGAAAACGGTATCAAGAGCGGTGAAGGCAAAGAGTTTAAAGACGATATATGTGTTTACTCAGGCAGCTTTAAGGATAATTTTAGAAGCGGCTATGGCACTAGCTACTCTCTTGACGGCAATATCGAGTACAGCGGACTATGGTCTGAGAACTGCTACGATGGTATAGGTGTTCTTTACGATGATGGCAAGCCACGATATGCAGGCAACTTCATGATGGGTATGCTAAGCGGCAGAATTAATGAGATTCACGATGGCATTGTTGTCAAGGAGTGTATCTATAAAGAGGGCGAGTGTATCTACATGCGTGAATATACGAATGACGGATTAACGCTTAGATACGAAGGTCACGTTAAGAATGGTCATTACGAAGGTATGGGCTGTGGATTCTCTCCTTATGGCGAGAAATATTTTGAGGGTATCTTTAAAAAGAATGAGCCGTTCAAGAATATGAAAGTGCGTTTCAAGTTGCTTGAAAAGCTTTCTTACAGCGATGAGCTTTCACGATGCGAATATAACAAATTCATCAAGGGTCCGAATTATGTTGTTGAGCAGGATTATAACGGTGGTTCATATTCCGGTTTGTTGGTAAAGGGCAAGCCGTCAGGCAAGGGTACTATAATTTACATTGATCACGGTTATACCGGAACATTTGCAGAAGGTGCAGCTTGCGGACTTGGTGTTATTTACGAGTGGGACGGCAGCGAAATCAAGGGTACTTTTACAAATGAAGCCGGAGAGAATACAACTGAAATTACGCTTGCAAATGGTATTACATATCATCTCATTAATTCTTGATTTTTAGGAGAGCGGCTATGAAAAATATTACAGAAATGCAATCGACAGTTGAGAAGTTTATAGATGTAGCGATAGAGTGGCTGAAAGATTTTCTTCCCGATTTACTCGGTGCAATTATTATTCTAATCGTTGGATTATGGCTTGCAGGGCTTATATCAAAGCTTGTTGCAAAGGCACTGGAGCGTGCAAAGATCGGAAAGGAAGTTGTTACCTTTGCACATTCATTTGTCAAGAATGGTATAAAGGTATTGGTATTCGTTGCGGCAATTGGTACTTTAGGTTTTAATATAGCTTCATTGATTACGGCACTTGGTGCTGCTACTGTTGCAATTGGTCTTGCTTTGCAGGACAGCCTTAAAAATATTGCAAGCGGTGTGATGATACTAATAAACAAACCGTTCAAGGTAGGAGATTTTCTCGAATCAAACGGATTGCAGGGTACAGTAACAAGAATTGATATTGCCAGCACACATCTTTTAACGTTGGACAACAAGGAAATTATTATTCCAAATTCCAATCTTTCATCAAGTAATATCATTAATTTTTCCTCTCAAGAAACAAGACGAGTCGATTTGAGCTACAATGTAGCATATAGCTCTGATATTGACTTTGTAAAAAATGTTGTTGAAATGGTAATCGAAGATCAGAAGCTTATTTTGAAAGAACCCAAGCCTTTCATTGCAGTTGGTAATTATGAGGACAGCAGTATTCAGATAGTAGTGCGTACATGGTGTAAAACTTCCGATTACTGGACGGTGTATCATTACATGCAGGAAAATGTCAAAAAAGCATTTGACAAAAATAAAATTGAAATTCCGTATACACAAATTGATATTCACAATTCATAATTTATGATTTTTTGGTAACAATACTTGTGATGTAATTTTGCGTTGAAGTGAAAACTTTTATGCAAAGGATTATATCACAAGTATTTTTTATGGAGTGATAAATATGAAAAGAACATTAGCTGCTGCGGCTTGTATGCTGACAATTATTGCAGCATTTACAGGCTGTAACACAAGAGATGGCAAAGTGAACGATAATTCATCAGCCGCTGTAGTTTCAAGAACTAACGAGGCAGACAGACTGACAGCTTCCGAAAGAAGTGCTGTAGAGGGAAATGATTCGGCGGCTTCCGCTGTAAACCGTGATGTTGTAGTTGAAAATAACAATACCTACAACGACAACTACGATCGTAACCATGATCGTAACCCTGATGATGACAGCCTGATCGGTGACATCGGAAATACTGTTGGCAATGGTATTAACGATGTAACAAACGGTGTGGAGAACCTCGGTGACACAGTTGCTTCCGGTATAGAGGATATGACAAATAATACGGATACTGTAAATTATTAATACAATTACGCAATTCTTGAAAAGGGGGACGTTCTGTTTTTTGAATGTCCCCTAAATAACATATATTGACTTTTCGTTTTTATCATATTATAATATGTCTATATCATAGAAAAATTGCAGGTAAGAAACGGAGAGTACACAAATGCTTGATATATGTTTGCTCGGAACAGGAGGGACAATGCCCATGCCTGATAGGGCACTTACATCTCTGATTGTTAGATATAAAGGCAAAAATATTCTAATCGACTGCGGTGAGGGAACTCAGGTCATGATTAGAAAAAGCGGCTTTAGCCTAAAAAAAATAGATACTATACTCATAACACATTTTCACGCTGATCATATAGCAGGGCTTCCGGGGCTGCTGCTTTCCATTGGAAAATCCGAACGGACCGAGCCTGTTATGATAGTCGGGGGAAAGGGGATTGAAACTGTAGTGAAATCTTTATGCGTGATTGCACCGGAGCTCCCTTTTGAAATCAGCTTTACGGAAATCACCGGAAGCTATGAGTGTTTTAAATTGAATGAACTGAGAATTGAAGCTATACTCCTAAACCATAGTATGCCCTGTTACGGTTACAGTATCAGTATAGACCGTCAGGGGAAATTTAATCCGCAAAAGGCATTAGAATTAAATATTCCTCAGAAGTATTGGGGAATTCTGCAAAATGGCGAAACGGTCGAAACAGGTGGTGTAACATATTCACCGCAGCAGGTTCTTGGCGAACAGAGAAAAGGTCTTAAAGTAACATATTGTACAGATACACGTCCTACGGGGAATATGACAGATTTTGCTTTAAACTCTGATTTATTCATATGCGAGGGTATGTATGCTGATGATGATAAATATGAAAAGGCGATTATCAATAAGCATATGATGTTTCGTGAAGCCTTAGAAACAGCTAAATCCGCATATGTAAAACGTTTGTGGCTTACTCATTTCAGTCCGTCATTAAGTGACCCAAAGGAATATACAGAATTGGCTGCAAACATATTTGAGAATACATTGATTCCAAATGATTTGGAAATGATTGAATTGAGATTTGAATAATATTTTATCATACAAAAAGACGAGCAGATATAAAAACTGCTCGTCACATTTTTAAATTATTTTTCTTTTGATTTTTTTGTTTTGATATTCCAAGAACGATTTTTCTTAGAACAGGGATTCTCTTTATAATCTCAGTTAATAGGGGAAGTATCGTCAATGAACTTACTATCATTACAATATAGTTCACTGCAAATACAGTAGGCTTTACATATGTTACGCTCAGGTATGCCGATACAACAAGTACAGTGTAATGGAGTACATAGAACGCAAAATTATTTTTGTTCATATAACTCGTAAACTTATTGTTGAAATTCAGGAATCTTGCACTGATTCCCAAAACAGCAAGACACATAAGCCATAGATATATATTAGTAAATGCACCTTTCAGAATAGCCTTTTGCGTATAGTCTTTGCCATAGTAGAATACAGTGTATCCGATACCGGCTGCTAATGCTGCAATGCCAAGCGGAACAGCAATTTTTTTTAGCTTTTCAATAACCTCATCATGTGAAAATACAAAGTATCCAAGGAAGAACATAAACAGGTATATGCCGAATCTATAAACCTCAATTAGAGGAGCATTCAGAATGAATGAGCTGCCCCAAACTGCCGCTGTCAAAAGCAGCAAAACAATATAACCTGTGTTTCCGCATTTGTTCCAGAACTTATCATCTTTGTCAATTTTCTTGACTATTATCAGCAGCAATGAACCCACAAACACAACATGAGCAAACCAGAGCGGACCAATTCCAAACAGTGCATAGATAATATATTTTGCTATCGCCGGTATGTTGTCACCGTTGCCATCAAATGTATCGGTAAATTGGTTTGTTATATATGTAGCAATCCAGCCGTAAATAAAGATGCCGCAGATTGACGGAAGAAGTATTCTTTTGCGGCGATCCCTTATGAACTCTTTAGTGGTTCGTTTTGAAAGTGCAAGCCGGCTTGAGATGCCCGATACTATAAAAAGCAGACACATGAACCACGGATACACAAACACACAAAAGCTGTCCAGAATCGGATAGTCGCTTTCTATTGGAAAGTTGTTAAAAACTCCGCTGCAATTAAACATATAAATTATGTGGTAAATAATTACAATAATTACTGTAATCCATCTAATATTGTCCAAGTAATGTTTTCTTTCACTCATAGCTATACTCCTCTAATTTCTATTCATCATCACTTGAACCGCCGAGAATACTGTCTGCAAGATCAGTGATTATTTCTGATTTCACAATAGCAATACCTTTTTTTTTATCGCAAAGTACAATCACTGAATCACCCGGATTAATGTCAAACATATCTCTTACTGCTTTGGGAATGACGATCTGACCTTTTTCGCCAACCTTGCATACACCTGCATACTTGTTTTTTTCACTATTTTTTTTCATAAATAGCACCTCCGATTTTTATTAACCTACATTCAGTCTAGCTGCTGCGATTGTTTTATGGTGCATGAACATTTGCAGCATTACTCTGCCTGTTCAGTATACCTTAGAAAGTATTGTTATACTTTTCATACTTATTATACAACATCTGCTAGTGAATGTCAATAGGCAAAATAAAAGTTTATAAAAATAAAATATAAAAAAACAACATAAATTTTTCAATAACTATTGTAATTTTATGTATTTTTTGATATAATCAAATTGTAGTAGAAATTTATTCTGAATATTTTGCGAATTGATAATATACGATTTATATAAAAGAGGTGGATTATATGTCAGAATATGAAGATAAATTGCAGGAATTAAACGAAAAGGTTATGAGGCTTGAATATGAGCTGGAAGAGAAAAGCAGCGAGATCCTAAGGCTCAAAAAGGATAACTCACGGCTGTATGAGAGTGTAAAGCAGTCTGTTGACCAAGCGGGAATGTATAAGACCGAGCTTGAAAACGACAAAAAGTTTTACTCTGAAAAGATTGCGGAGCTTGCTAAGGATAAAGCAAAGTTGTCTGAGGAAATCGACATTTTGAAGGTGAATTTTGAAAAGTACAGAACAATTTACGATACGGTAACGGAAGCTAAGGCAGAAATGAAGAAGCAGTCCTTACAGCTTATGGACGAGGTTCGTGAAAAAAGCATGGACGCAGTTACTGTTATTGATTATGTTCTGAGAGATATTGCCAAGATGAAACTCGACATGGATAATATGAGCAAGCAGGAGAATCCAGAACAGAATGACGTTGATGAAGAAATTCAGCTTATGATTGATTTGCTTAACAAGCATACCTCATATCTTGGTATAATCAAAAGCGGCTTTTATAAAGTTAATAATATTCAGGAGTATAATAATTCCTTTGATGATTTGTCGCTCACACGCAGTGATGAAAAACTTGTCAACGGAAATTATGTGGATTGATTTAATGGGTGATTTTTCCGATTGGGAAGTGTATCATAAAAGTTTAAGCAGCTTTTAATAAAAAAGTTCTATGCACCTCAGTAAATGAATAGTATTTATTGAGGTGTATTTTAATATGGAAAAATTGAAGCAAAGTATCTTTAACATTATTTTTTACATAATTCTTATTGCTATCATTTTGGGGTTGGTTTTTCTTCTGATTTTTGTTATAATGAAAATAAATGTCTATGCAGTAGAAGAGCTGCCCTCTGAAAGTATTTGTATTCTAATAGATCCCGGTCATGGTGCAGAGGACGGCGGTGCGGTAAGTGATGACGGAATTGTAGAAAAAGGCATTAATCTTTCGATTTCAAATTATCTGAGAGAATATCTGGAAATGTCCGGCTTTGAGGTTTTGATGACACGTGACAATGACAGCATAATGGGTGATCAAACTTTGCCAACATTAAAGGAAAGACAGCGTTCAGATATGGCTGCAAGACTTGAATTATACAATTCAGAGAATGTCGATTATGTTGTGAGTATTCATCAGAATAAATTCAGTGAATCAAAGTACAGCGGAGCTCAGGTTTTCTATTCGCCCAACGATGAGCGAAGCGAAAAGCTTGCAGATTGTATGCGAAGGTCAATAATAGGATTTTTACAGCCGGAGAACGAGCGTGAAATTGTAAAGGCAGGCTCTAATATTTATCTGCTTAATAACTGCAACAATCCCTGTATTCTTGTAGAGTGCGGATTTCTCTCAAATCCGGAAGAAACAGCAAAGCTGAATTCGGAGGAATATCAGCAGCAAATGGCGTTTTCTATTTACTGCGGTATGCTTGACTGCATTAAAAATAATGAAAAATAAAGGAAGTATAAGACAAATGGCAAAGGTAAAAAGTGCATATATCTGCTCAGAGTGTGGATATGAATCTCCTAAGTGGTACGGAAAATGTCCCGGCTGCGGAGAATGGAATACTATGAATGAAGAAATTATTACTCCGGCAGCAAAGGCAGCGGAGCAGAAAGTTAAATCAGTAGGCTCCTATTCAAAACCGCTTACACTCGGCGAAATCACGACAAGCGATGAGTTTCGCTATAAGACAGGAATAGGCGAGCTTGACAATGTACTTGGCGGCGGTATTGTAAAAGGCTCGCTTGTACTTATTGGCGGAGATCCCGGTATTGGCAAATCGACAATATTGCTGCAAGTGTGTCAAAATCTCGGCGGTCAGATTAAGATACTTTACGTTTCGGGTGAGGAATCACGACGTCAGATTAAGCTTCGTGCAGATCGTTTGGGTGTTAAAAGTGAAATGCTTGTACTTACGGAAACAGATGTTGAAATTGTTTCCGAGCAGATTAAAAACATTCAACCAGATCTGGTGATTATTGACTCAATCCAGACGATGAATTTAACTCAGCTTAATTCTTCTCCGGGAAGTGTAACACAGGTTCGTGAATGTACAAATCTTCTTATGCGAACGGCAAAGGCACTGGAAATACCGGTTATCATTGTCGGCCACGTAAACAAAGACGGAGCAATTGCAGGCCCTAAGGTTCTTGAACATATCGTAGACGCTGTACTGTACTTTGAGGGCGACAAACAGCTTACGTATAGAATACTTAGGGCGGTGAAGAATCGCTTTGGTTCTACGAATGAAATAGGCGTATTCGAGATGACTTATCAGGGCTTAAAGGAGGTTGTGAATCCGTCGTTAATGCTTTTGTCGGGACGTCCAATGGGAGTTTCCGGTACGTGCGTTGCCTGCACAATGGAGGGCTCACGACCTATTCTCGCAGAGGTTCAGGCACTTGCCACCAACTCCGGCTATGGTACGGCAAGACGTATGGCAACAGGCTTTGACTACAACAGAATGAATCTTCTGATTGCGGTGCTTGAAAAAAAGGCTGGTTATTATTTTGCCGGTGCAGATACATATGTTAATGTTGTCGGAGGATTTAAGCTTGATGAGAGAGCGGTGGATTTATGCGTTGCATTGGCACTTGTAAGCAGTCTAAAGGATTTTGCGATACCCGATGATGTTATAGCTTTTGGTGAAATCGGACTTGCAGGCGAGATACGTTCCGTGTCGCAGGCAGAGAAGAGAATAAATGAGGCTTCACGTTTAGGTTTCAAACGATGTATTTTACCATATTATAATTTGAAAAATCTTTCAAAGGATATCAACAAGGATATTGAGCTGTTCGGAGTAAAATCTGTAAGACAAGCAGTCAAAGTTATTATGGAGTCATAAGATATAATTGAAATATAAAAATTAGAATTTAAAGTTTATTCAAGATTTTAGATTAGTTATTACCAAAAATAATTCACTAGGAAAAACCTGCTTACAGTTGTTCTCCTCCTCGAAAAGATTTGTATTCAAACAAATAAAATTTTTAAGTTCGAAAATTATGTATTGAAAAATATCAAAATCCCTTGTATAATAATGAAATAGGAGGGATTTTTATGGATGGATTAAAAAAATATTGTCTTGGCAGTAAATTGAAAAATACTTTTCGCAAAATAGGGTTTGTACTACTTTTTTTATTTTTCTATGTTTTTGGTTTTATAATGCTTGATGCCATGAATTTGGCAAAAACACCTTTGGAAATGCCTGCTCTTATTCTTGCAGGATTTCTGATATTTGTATTTTTGCTGGCTTATAGAAAAATATTTATTGAGCCTAATCGTTTTTTCAACGAAAGAATAGAATATTTCAGACAAAATAATT